>JBJEIL010000117.1:0-6635 GCA_051876995.1 Methanobrevibacter sp.
TTTCTAAACTAATAGGATCAGTAATATCTATAATTTTTTGAATACGGTTATTTACAAAATCATTGTATGATTTAATATGATGATCTACAAGATTATATTCATCAAAAAATGCATCAACTAATTCCCATGTCTCTTTTGTCATGGACTTCCTCCAATATTTTTTAAATTCCAATGGAACAAACAATTTTAATAATAAAACCCTATGATTTTTTAAAATTTTAATTAATTTTTTAATTTACAAATTTAATTCCAAATTAAACAACTACTCTAAGAACTTTTAGATAAAAAAATAGTAACCTGATTAACACTTTATTAATCATTTATTTAGTATAGATTATAATTTATAATAAAAATAGTGTTCTAGATTCCTAGCATTACTATAAAAAAGAAGTAACATACACCGCGTAAACACTAATAATTCTAATTTACCTTTACTGAAACATAACATGAACAATAAAGATTTATATTGATCTAATATATAATCAAAAGCATTAGACTTAATTATAAAGAATCTAAAGATTAAATGATAAAATATTAGATATTTTATAAAATCAGGAATTTAACTTTATAAAACATCTAATATTGTCAATTAATCATCATATCAATTATAATTTAAGTATAAATAACCTACTTATAACTTAATAAAATTAAAAAAAGTAAAAAATATTATAAATAAGTTTTATCTCTTAATCTAATACTAAATATACTACTAGTTTTTATCAATATAAGAACTTACTCAATATTCCTATCTACAACTAATCTGTAAGTTACAAAAACCCCAGCAGTAGGACTATCACGAGTAATTCTAAGAATATCTCCTTCTTCTGCACCAATATCCTTACAAACAGGGTCTTTTAGAAGAATTTTAGGAAGATTTTCTTCATCATATTCTAAATTATCTAAAAATTCAGCTTTTTCTTCATTGTTCAAAATTTCATGTTTCGGAACTAAATTATGTTTTTGGATATCCAATTTCAAATTAATTTCCTCCAGCTTGAAAAAAATTGATAAAAAACACTATTGAAAAAAAGATAAAATTTAATATAAAAACAAGAAAACGGGCCCGACGGGAATTGAACCCGCGGCCGCTTGGTTAAAAGCCAAGCGCTCTGCCAGACTGAGCTACGAGCCCTTAAGATACTTAAATTTTGGAATTTTCCAATATTAATTTTCTATTACATACTATTTAAACCTTTTTATAAGAAAGACTTGACTTTATAGAAAGCGCCTTGGCCGGGATTTGAACCCGAGTCGCGGGCTCGACAGGCCCACATGATAGCCCCTACACCACCAAGGCACATCACTAACAAATCAACATATTAAGATTTTATAATATGCAACATTAAATACTTTTGTCTTTATTATATATAAAGGTTCCTATTTATCATAAAAAATTTTATGAAAAACATGCCAAAAGTATTAAATCCCGCCTGCCGGACTTGAACCAGCAACATTTGGATCTACAGTCCAACGCTCTGCCAAATTGAGCTAAGGCGGGACAGTGGGACCGCCCGGATTTGAACCGGAGTCTCAGGCTCCCAAAGCCCAAAGGATCGACCAAGCTACCCTACGGTCCCATACAAAACTTTGAAATATTACATATGGCAACATTTCTACTTTCTTATATAAGATTAACTTAATATATAAAGCTTTCGTTTTTTACAGTAAATTTTAGTAAAAATTTTAAAAATTCCAAATTTTAAATATAAAATTCTAAGACAATGAAATCTTAAAAAACTCATGAAACAAAGATTACTAAAGTTTAATAAAAACTAAAAAAATTCCATATTTTTAATCAAAATAAATAAAATAGAAATTGTTTTATAGATAAGTAATATTTAAAGCCCCAGGGGGGAATTGAACCCCCGACCACCAGATTACAAGTCTGGCGCTCTACCGACTGAGCCACTGAGGCATTATTAAATATATCAACATAAAGATTTTTGTTAAATCTTACATATAAATGTTACGATAATTTTAGTTTTTATATGGAAAATATAATGGAAAATTGAAAATCACATAAAATTAATAGGACCATAAAAAATTTTAGAAATAGCCAATTTATTAAAAAATAATTAATTTAATTAAATCAAATAACAATTATTGATTTAATCATTCTAATTAAACTTATAACCCATCATAAAGATTTTAAATATTTATGTAATAAAAACAAATATAACAATTGAAAAATTATATTTTTAAAGATTGATAACAAAAACAGATAATGATATTTTTAGATTAAACTTAATTGAATTTAAAGTATATTGAATTTTCATATACATTAGAAGACATTTTATGTATCGATTAACTTAAGCTATAAATCAATTTAATAAATGTTTATAATTTAAGGTTGATTCAGATAGAAATTTAAATTATTAATTAATCTTAACAAATATTTTAATCTATAAATCAATTTAATAAGTATTTCAATCTATAAACATTATAAAGGTAAATCATATGAAATGTGAAGAAATGTTAAATGAAACAATTAAAGCATTAAATAATCTTAGAGAAAGAGTTCCCCTAACTCAATGCATTACAAATAAGGTAACTGTTAACGACTGTGCAAATGCATTACTTGCAATAGGTGCATCACCACTAATGAGTGATGAGGTCTTAGAACAGAGGGAAATAGTTAGTATTGAACAGGCCCTTGTATTAAATATTGGAACCATTACTCAAAGTCAAGCTGGATCAATGTTTATTGCAGCAGATGAGGCAAATAAAACAGATACCCCCATTGTTTTAGATCCAGTTGGATTTGGAGTAAGTAATTATAGAAACACCGTTGTAAGCAAAATAGCAAAAGACAATAAAATAACTGTTGTACGTGGAAATATGTCTGAAATTAAAGCAATGTGCAGTTACTTTGGTTTTTTAGACAATCTTGATTTAACAAAAGCTAAAGGTGTAGATGTAGCAGACAGTGATGTTATTTCTGAGGACAATCTAGAGAATAATGCTAGAATTGTTAAAGAATTAGCAAAGGGATTAAGCACAACCGTAATGGCCAGTGGTCCAATAGACATAATCTCCAATGGTAGGGAAACCTATACCATTAAAAATGGTGATGGCCTCATGCCACGTATTACAGGTTCCGGCTGTATGTTATCTTCCATTGTTGGAGGATTTGTAGGTTCTAATGACAATCCATTAATAGCAACAATAGCTGCAGGATTAGCAATGGGAATATCTGGAGAAATAGCTGCAGAATATTCAAGAGAAAATAATCTTGGATCTGGAAGCTTTAGAAATATACTCATTGATGAATTATATAAGATTGATAAGGACACTATCCTAAAAAGAGCAAAACTAGAAAAACTTGAATTATAATATGCTTACTTTTAAATATAGATTAAGTCTATATTTAAATTTCTTTTAAAATAAAAACCGATTTTAGACACAATTAATTCCCTTTTTTTAAAAACACATTTTAAAAATTTAATTTTTTAACTTTTTTTATACATTTACACTTAAGGCAATTAAGAATTAATTAATATTATAAAAACAGCTAATTTAATTGAAAATTATTATAAAATACCTATTTATTTAATAGGACAACTATGAAAAACCTAGTTTTACCTAAAACAATAAAATAAAGCGCTGTTAAAAAAAATGTTTCGTTAAAAAAGAATTAAAATAACATAAAAAAATATTATACATTCCATTAAAAATGAATTAAAATAAGTTATAAAAAAAATAGTGTATGTTTTTTTAATATAATCTATCTAGAATAAAACCTAATGAAAAAAATAGAAAAGATTAAAGATTTTTAAATTCATTAAGCAAGTTTTCACTAGTTTTTTCAGGATTATCGGAATCCATAATTGCAGATACTACAGCAATACCATCAGCATTAGAACCTTTAAGTTCCTTGACATTATTTTCCTTGATTCCACCAATAGCTACAACAGGAATACTTACAGCTTTTTTTATTTTTTTAAATTCTTCAATATCTACAGAATCCGCATCATCTTTTGTTGAAGTTGGAAATACTGCACCACATCCAATATAGTCTGCACCATCTTCCTCTGCCTTTACAGCCTCCTCAACAGTAGATGCGGAAATACCCAGAATTCTATCAGGACCTAGTATATCCCTTGCAACTGCACCATCAATATCATCTTGCCCTACATGTGCTCCATCTGCACCTAAAGCAATTGCAATACTTAATCTATCATTAATTATAAGAGGTACATCAAATTTATCAGTTATTTCCTTAACTGCTTTTGCTTTTTCATAGAAAGGTATAAGATCAAGTTCCTTTTCACGTACTTGTACTACACTTACTCCTCCTTTTAGACTATCTTCAACAATATTGAGGAATTCTTGATTTCTTTTATCTGTACTATTAGTAACTAAGTATAATGAATAGTCTATATCTTCCATATTAATCCTCCATAATTTTATAAATAAATAATCATTAATAATATACTTTATATTATATGAATCTTTACATATATAAAATTTTGAATTAGATAAACCCTTAAATAATTAAGAACCTCAATTAATAAAAGAGCTTTAACTAGAAATAATTGATAAAATAAGTTAGTTTCAATTAAAAATTAAAAAAAACAAATATTTAGAAAATTCTAATTTAAAAAAAATATATTATAAAAGAGAATTTAAAAACCAAGCACCATTCTAGTTATTATTCAGATATGGAATTGAATTTTAAATACTCCATTTTAAAAAATAGATATTTAATTATTATCCGAAAATTTTATGTTCTACCTTTTCAAAATTACAGGAAGGTACTTTAACTCCTACCTTTACATATGTATAACCGGGATATGTAAAAGATATATAATTAAGACCGCCGTCTTCCAACATGGACTCTCTAAAATATTCATTATGATAATCTGGTTTATTACATTTAAACCAGTATATATATGCGCTTTCATATTTCCTATAAACAGTACCATATTTTTTTACCTTACCAACATAATAACATGGCCCCACATAGGTATAGTGAGCTTTAACTGTATGATAAACAACCATACCTTTACATCGTGTTGTTTTATCTTTAGGACGGCCTGTGACAAATACGTCTGGTGGAAGTATGCGGATATATTTACTTACCGTCTTAGCAGAATACTCTTTTTGACCCATACTAACGGATATCTTATAAGTTTTAGGATAAACATCAATCTTGAATTTTGCAATACCATTAGAACCTGTTTTTACAATATTATTTTTACCATCAATACGTAAAATTACTTTTTTGCCTTTAATAATCTTATTATGTTTATCTAATAATTTAACTGAAAAGTAAGATCCTTTTTTAACTTTATAACCACTAAGTATTTTAAATTTAGAAGGCATCTTTAAGACATTAATAGTATTTCTAACAGTTTTATCATGAGATTTGGAGGCAACAATATACTTACCAGGTCCTAGATTAATAGCTAAAGAAGCGATACCATTTTCATTAGTTTCAATAGTATAAGTATGTTTAGAAACTGTTACATCTACAAGTCTTCCAGATACAGGCTTTCTGTCTGCAGTTAATTTAACAGTGAAACGGTTAGAAGCACCATAATACTTCTTTAAATTATATCCTACAAGTTTAAAACTAGAATCATCATAAACAGTAATAGAGTTAATAGAATAAATATTCGGAGTATTGTTAAGAACAGTGCTTATTGTATGATATCCTAAATCCAAGTCAGATAAATATACTCCTGCATTACCATCGTCATCAGTATAATCTGAACCACAGAACTTATCATCCACATAAAAATCAACTGGTTCATAGGAAACCGGATCATCATGACATTTAACAGCAACACTATAATATGTACCGCCACCATAATCCATGTCTGAATCATCTGATTCGATATGGTAAACAGGCTGATCATCTTCAGAATTATCTGCAATCTGAGGGTTTTCTAAATTATTGTTTGTAGTACTCAAATTATAATTCAAATTTGGACTATTATTTAAATCAGCAGCAGAAATTGAACCCAAACATAAAAATAGCACCAATAGAACCATTAAAATTAATAAAGATTTCTTATACAATTTCATTCCATTACACCCCCTATTTAATTTTAATAGTATATTTAAAAATAAGAATTATTAAATTTTTTTATTTAATATAAAAAATAGAATTTATTAATTAGCTATATTTTAAGCAAAAAAGAGAAAAATGGGAGTAAATCAAGAACAAATAAAAAAAAAAGTAAAAGAGGCAGAATCATTAATATAATTAATTAAAAGGATTAATGATAAACATGTCTAGACTTATTGTCAATTAATGCCTCTACAGCATCTAATTTCTTACCTGCAAGAAGATTTATACAAGCTCCACCACCACTACTTACATGGTCAACCTTATTTTCATAACCCATACTTACAGTAGCTGCACCAATATGACCCCCACCAATAATAGAGTATCCTTTTGATGAAGCAATGGAATTAATAATATCCTCGGTACCTATTGAGAATCTTGGATCCTCAAACACACCTGCAGGACCATTAGCAAATATGGTCTTAGCATTTAAGATAATCTTCGAATATCTCGCACTTGTCTTTTTGCCAATATCGAATATGGAATAATTTGGAATATTGTCTACTGAAACATCTACCCTTTCCTCATCCTCTTCAATAGCCACATCCTCAGGATAGATAAT
>JBJEIL010000118.1:0-6625 GCA_051876995.1 Methanobrevibacter sp.
GAAAGATGATACGATTAAGGTTGTATTTTTAGGAAGATAGAGGACAAAGATTATCTAAGACATTTTGTCTAAATTGAAAACGGAGATGGTGTATTTAACGAAATATCCTAATACTCCGTTACTTTTTTTAATGAATTAATTAATATAATATTATATAATAATACACTTATATTTATATATTTATTAGTAATTAAATAAAAAATTTTTCTTTAAAATATTCAAAGTTAATTAAAAATATTAAATTTATTTAAATATAATAATTCAATTAATTAAGTGGTAATAATGGGTTTTATGGATAGAATAAATAAAAAAGGAATATATAGCGATTCTATAACCGAAAGAATCCAATCAATACAAAGTGAAGATTTAAATTTAGAAGAACTTATTGATATTGCTCGTAATGATGATGCATGGCAGGTCAGATCTGCAGCATATATGAGAATAGGTTCCGAGGATTATGGATACCTTGAAATAGCTTATAATGATGGAAATAGCGATAATGCAATATCCGCTGTTAGAAATATAAAAAATGTTGAATTATTAGATGAATTTTCACTTAAAGCAAAAAATGCGAAAGCTCGTAAGGTAGCAGTTGCAAGAATTCGAAATCTTAGAGTACTTAAAGAAGTAGCATTAAATGATACAGATCCAACGATACGTAATATAGCATTATCAAGGGTCAATGATGAAAAACTATATAAAGAATCTGCCATAAAAGATAGGGATTTTAATGTAGGTAAATTTGCTTTAAGCCACATCACATCACTTGAGGACATATATTGTATAGCTTTAAATAGTAAATGTAAAGAAACACGTTTTATTGCAACTGAGTTAATTGAAAACGAGGACATACTTGAAAGAATAGCCATTAAAGATGAGGATGTTGATGTTGGAATCATCGCAATTGATGGAATTGAGGATGAGAAAAAACTTACAAATATTGCCCTTAACAGTAACTGCCTTAACTCCAGAGGTCTAGCAACAGATAAAGTCTACAATCTTAAATATTTAAAAGAAATTGCAATAGCCAACAGAAATAATGATATGGCATATATTGCACTGGATAAAATTGAAGATGAAGATTTATTACGTGATATTGCACTTAAAGCAGATAAGGTTGAATACAAGTCATCAATTATTAAAAAGATTTATGATGAGGAAAAACTTCTTGAAATAGGTTTAAACAGTGATAACAACCAAATTAAAGAGGAAATAGTAGATAAAATATATGATGAGGATAAACTTAAAGAACTCTTTATAGATAATACAGATGCTACCTTAAAATCCAAAATTGCAGAAAAGATTGATGATGAAAACATTTTATACTCATTATATGATAAAAATGAAGATGACTCCGTTAAAAAAATTTTAGTTGAGAAAATCTACAATGAGGATTACCTTAAAGAGATACTTAAAGATTCAGACAATGCAAGTATTAGGAAGGCAATCGTAAATAAAATTACGGATATTTATACTTTAAATGAAATAGCCGAAAACGATGAGGTATGGCAGATACGTGCAATAGCATATGAGAAGCTTGGTAAAATAGAACCTGCTCTTGAAGAGATTTTAAATAATACCAATGATTCTGAATTATTCTATGATTCATATAATGAATATAAGGATTTGGAAGTTGAAATATCCGATTTTATTGAAAATAAAAAATTTTTCATGGATACCTTACTTATACCCTATGAAAAAACCTTATCCTATTATCAGAAACTTGATGATAGATATCCTCTAAAAGAGCTTGAGGATACAAGCGAAAATAAAATAGAATTAATTAAAGAAAGAGAAGAGCTTTGTAAAAGGAAAATTGATGAGTTTAAAACCAATATTAATAAAGTAAGCTCAGAAGGTAAAGATAAAATATTATATCTTGCCCTTAGCCAGGAAAATTATGAAAATCACAAAGTTGTAGTAGAATTAACTAATGATAGAGAAATTCTAAATAAGATAGCTCGTGATGAAAACGAATTTCCACGTATTAAAAAATTAGCTCAGGCAAAACTAGAAGAGATAGATGATATAATTATTATCTAAACAATTTCACAGAGCGCTTTAAGTTTTCTAATAGATGATATAATTATATTATCAAAACTCTTTATTTCTATTTATTTAAAATAAGATTCCTTTGTTGAATGCACTTTTTTTAACATATTGCTATATTATATTTAATCATATTGATATATAATAATAGATTGGATGATTTAAAGAAAAACTAATTTCATATGAAAATATCTAATAAAATAGGAAGTTTAATTAAAATAATGAAATTAATAAAAACAATAAAAAAAAGGAGATATAACTACTCGGTAGTTATAGGGAATTTTTTAAGATTAATCATAGATTCAATAAGATCCGTTCTTGTTACAATACCAATTGGATTATTATTATCATCGGTTATAATTAATCTTCCTATTTTATGTTTATACATTATTTCTACTGCATTTGCAATAGACATGTCTTTATTAACACTAACCACTTTAGGAGACATATATTCACTGACTTTTATATCCTCCTTATTTTCTGCAATAGCTTTTACAACATCTGTAACAGTTAAAATACCAACTGCTACATTATCAACAACAATTGGTGCACCATTAATAGAATTACGAGAAAATATTTTTGATGCTTCACGAATAGTATTATCTGATGATAATGTTAATAAATTAACAGAACCTATTTCAATAACTGATTTTTTAGGTATACTACGTATTGTATTTGCCTCAAGTAAAATAATATTATCTGTATCATCACGTCCTACAACTTTACCAATCACACCTAAATTATTAACTGGTGTAGGTCCAACTTGAATCTCATCCCCAATATTTAAAGATTTAATATTACCCAATACTTTTATAGCAGCTTCACATTCTTTTGGATGAGGCACACTAGTAAATTCAATTTTAGCAACGGAAAGTCCTTCTATCCTATTATTATTAACTGAAATTGGCACTTTTGAATCTTTATCAGATACGGGTATGTTTAAATTATGATAAGCTTCAATAGTTGGTTTATAACCACCTCTAGGACCAGGTACTCCCTTCACTAAACCTAAACTTCTCAATGATTGCATTTGGTTTCTAATTGTTCCAGGATTACGGTTCATAACTTCAGCTATTTGTTCACCTTTAATAGATTTACCTTCAGAGGTTTGATATAAATTAATTAAATTTTGTAAAATTTCCTTTTGAACTGAGGTTATCATTATTAGTACCTTCTTAAAAATTGTTAAGAATTTATAATTATAATTAATGATAATTTATTTTTTATCATATTAAAACTTTGTTAAAAAAGATAGAATTTTTAATTTATAATGATAAATTTCTTAAAAAAAATAATATAAATAATCCATATAAAATAAGAATAAAAGTAAAAAACTTATAATAACAAATTAAATTTAGAAGATAAATCTAAAATTATGTAATAGCCCAAATAAACAATTTTACAATCAAAAAAAGATTTAAATATAATTAAATCATTATGAATAATAATTAAAAATATAATTTTACATGATAATTAAATTTATTTTAAAATGTAAAAATCATTTTAAATTTTAATTAATTAAAAAAAAATAATAATTCTATAAAGAATTAATTTATTAAAAAAAAAGATCATTATAAAAAAAGAATAAAAAATTAAAATTAAAAGGCTTAAAACTGTATAAAATTTCAAGACCTAAAATACTATTTAAATTACTTTTTAATCCTTTTATTAAATGGAATTAGTCCTAAAACAATTAATACTAAAAACACTATATAAAGTGGATTTCCAGTATTTAATATTGGGACACTATTAACTAAACTACTTGAATTATTATTATCATTATGAGATATAATGTTATTACCACCATTAGGGTTTAATGGAGTAGTATTAGTACTATTAGTATTATTGCTTGAGGTAGTATTATTAGTATTTCCAGGATCTACTGGAGTAGTATTAGTATTATTAGTACCATTTGTAGTATTATTACTTGGTTGTGGAACGTCTACCTCTGTAATTTTAAATCCCCACAAATCCATGTGAGTACTATTCATATTTTGAAAACCCATAAAATCATATATTTTATAATGAGTACTATTAGTCCATTTAATATTACCTGTATTATTTACACGAATACCGTTATTATATTCATCAACTACTCTTTTATTAAGATTTGATAAGCCATCATAATTGTTTACATTATCGTAGAAGTCCCATATATAAGATTGTAAATAAATACTGTTAGGAACATTAGGATTATTAATATTGTTAAAAGCATCCAAATATTCATAAATCAATATTTTTAAAAATTCCCCTATTGGAGTTGCATTAGTTAAATACCAATGACCAACAACAACCCCTGTATGATCCGGACTAACTACCTTAAATGTATCATTCCAAAATATTGGATGTGTTTTACTGTCATTAGTTTCCAAATAACCACTATGATGTATTGCATAAGCATTATACCCATTACTCATAGTAACATTATTAAAACTACGGGTATCTGAAGTATAATTCACACGGTTACCATTCTCATCATAATAATAGTCATTCGGATTCTCGTATTTAGAATCAGTTAAATCATCGTTATGATCATTGTGGACATACTCATCTGTACTATTTTCTTTATTAATATCTGAAACCTGGGAACTATCATTATTAGACTCAACAGTAATGGCGTTATTTACGCTTTCTGCACCTACAGAACTAGTACATAACATGATAGTTACAAACAAGGTCAAAATTAATAACACTTTTTTATTTAATATCATATCACTCCCTAAGTAAAATATAAATTAATAGTATGTTCAAAAAAAGTTGAACATAAATGAAAAAATATTTTTCCAGTACCTATTTTATGATTTTATAACATATAAATTTTTCTATTAATTTAATCAAACTGTAAAATTAAACAAAAGATTTATATACAAATTGATTAGTTTAATAAAAATCACTATACAAAATTATTTAATGTAAAAGAAATATTACATTAAACTTACCTAAATCAAAATTTAAGAAACATATGGAAAAATAATATATAAAACAAAAGATGTTCATAATCATTTTCAAAAATGATTAGAAATCTAGGTTAAGAACAAATTTACAAATTACAGAACATATGATAAACAATATTCATTAGTCCACCTTAAGTTTTAAAAAAATAAACTTAAATCAAAACACAGAATACAATAATAACAACAACAAGAAATAATATTTAACTTAAAGATTGAAAATAGACAATTAAATATAATTCAAGCAAAAAAAATAGATGATTAATATAAAACCAGAAAAGATCAAATAAAAATTTCAAAATAAGTAATGAAAATAAAAATAAAAAAATTATAAAAAAAAGTTAAAAACATAAAAAATTATCTTTTCTGGGATCCATAAATTAAAAAAAATGGGATAAAATAAAAATAATCTAAAAAAAAGAAATGGTTATAGTTTAATTAAAGATTAAAACCGAACTTTATTTTAAATATTACAATGGTTTCATCATTAAATCAATTATTGAATATGGTTCCCCTTCTTTTTTCTCCTGTGGTCTATCCATACCTGGCATTCCTGGAATTCCCCTTTTTAAGAAATCCTTATTCTGCCTTTTTGAAATGTCAGAAAATATTAACTTATAAGCTTCACATTGAGGATCTACTGCTTCCGGTGTATGACTTGCAACAATACCATTATATGGACATCCGCCTCTACAGAATTTAATAAACCTACAGGTTTTACAATTATCACAAACAAATGAATTAAATTCCTCTAATTTTTCCCAAGCATTAGAATTATGTAAATCCCCAACACCAGGTTTATCCTTAACATTACCCATTACATATTCATCCATTCCTACAAATCTGTAACATGGATAAATACTACCATCATAACCTACTGCAAGGGTGTCCCCCATACAGTCTGCAAAGGTACATAATGTTCCATGACGAATAAAACTACTTTTCGCCATATGGTCAAAGTCTTTAATCTGAAACTTATCAAGATCATATAAGTATTTATCAAGTAATGAAACCATTAACTTACCATAATCCTCTTGGTTTAAAGCCCATGGATCTGCATTATCTCCCCTTAAAGACGGAAGGGCGGAATGGATTTTAACAGTTGCACCCATCTCTTTAAAGAAATCATATATTTCATTTGCATAATCCTTAGAATATGAGGTAAATGTGCATACATAATTAACAAATAATCCATTATCCTCTGCAAGCTTTACAGCTTTCATTGTTTTATCAAAGTAATTCTTACCTCTCTGGTAATCTGTAATCGCCTTAGGACCATCAATACTGGTACTTAATGCTACATTATTTTCCTTTAATACTTCAACAATATTCTCATCAAGAAGCCAAAGATTAGATTGCATTGAGTATCCATTTATGTTCTTTAATTGATTAAGTATCGGGAAAGCTTCCTTATAAAAATCATATCCTGCAAGTAAAGGTTCCCCACCATGGAAAGTAAAATGAACAGGTTCATTATTTCTAAATGTTTCTAACCATTCTTTAATACTTTCAATCATACTAATGTCCATTACCTCAGCATGTTTATCAGAACCCCAACAATACTTACAGTTACCTGGACAATTAAGTGTCGGTATTATCATTATATGAAATGGCATTATATCACA
>JBJEIL010000119.1:0-6599 GCA_051876995.1 Methanobrevibacter sp.
GGAAAAGGTAGGTGCCATTATGTTAGGTGGTGGTATTCCTAAGCATTATACCTTAGCATCCAATCTTCTTAAAGGTGGAATTGATGCAGGTTTCCAGATCACTATGGATAGACCTGAAACTGGAAGTTTAAGTGGTGCAAGACTTGAGGAAGCTAAAAGTTGGTCTAAAGCAAAACATGGTTCAAAATTAGTAACTGTAATAGGTGATACTACTATATTATTCCCACTTATATATGCGGGAGCAATGGATCATTTTAAAGAATGATGGGGTATTATTGTGGAATTTCTACTTTATCCTATTTTGTATGGTCTTTCAGGATTTTTCATGAAGATATCCGATGATATTTATGATGAGAAACATAATAAAATTCTTGCTTCTTTAATTGGCATTTTGTGTGGTGTTGTATCTGGAATAATTACAAGTTCCAGTGTTGACGGTGCATATATCTTTCTTGGAATATTAATAGGTAATTTTATAGCTTTAAAAGTTGACGGAATACATCATGTAGTTACATTGATTGTATTTCTCGCTGTTTCACTGTATTTGTCTATTCCGACTTTAAACCTTTTATTACTGGCAGTTATTATTATTTCTGCTTTAATAGATGAGATTGGAAATGATGATGAGAAAATCTATGCAAAAAGTAAATTCTTAATGTATTTCTTTGATTATAGATTTACTATGAAGGTTGTAATCCTTATACTCGCATTATTCGGATACTTAAGTCTATGGACATTTCTATTCTTCTTATGTTTTGAAATAGCATATGAGATTGGAAGGGTTTTATTTGAAAGGTACCTGATTAATTGGGATTTATAATTGTTAGATTTCTTTTTTTATTTTTTTTTTAAAATTTTTTTCATTGGATTTAAATTTTATATTAATCTATTTTTTAAGTATTTTATTTGAATATAATTTTTTTTTAATTTTTAATTTTATCATGATATGTAAATTTCTTTTTACAATTTAAATTGTATATTATATAGTTTTTATTAAAATGTAAAATACTTTTTACAATCATTTTTTTATTTTTTTGAATATTTTTTATTTTTATTATGATTTTTTATATTTTTTTATAATTTTTAACTAATTAAATTATAAATATTTTACATTTATGAATGATAAAGTATTTAAGTTCGTTAATTAAACTTATATATAGAAAAATAAATTCAATTTTATTTTTCTAATTTTTAAATTGAACTTTATATTTTTAAAAATCAATTGGAGGATATGATGAAAAAGTATAGTAAATATTTAGTTTTAGCTTTACTTTTAATTACAATAGTTACTATTACCGGAGTATCAGCAGAAGACTCTTCAAATTACTCCTCTTCAGATAATACAACATTAAACTCTGTAAACAATAATGTAAACATTTTAACAGAGGATAATGTTGGTGACGGGAATGTCACACCTGTAGAGAATACAAGTATTGATGAAAACACAACTCCTACTGTTGAAAATAAGACAGTTAACACTAATATAGATATTTCTGTAGATAACTCCTCAGTATATGAGCCATCTATTGTAAACATCTCTGTTATAGGAGATAATAATGCTACAGTTAATGGTGGAAATATCAGTGTTATTATTAAATATGATGATAATGGAACTGTTTATAATAAAACTCTCCCGGTAACTGATGGTAAAGCTACAATTCAATGGACTCCTACAATCACTGGAAAATATACTATTAATGTAGATTTTAATGGTTATGCTGCAGATAACATTACTTACAGCACTTCCAAAGGAAGTAAAACCTATAATGCAATTGCAAACAATAATTTGATTATTATTTCAAATAATGTTGTAATGTATTATAAAGATGGGACTAAATACTATGTATTTGTTACAGATATTGATGGTAATCCTATAAGTAATGTTTCTGTTGTGATAGATATTGCAGGTAAATCCTACAAAAGGATCACTAATGAAAACGGAACAGCTTTTCTTTCATTAAACTTATCTCCAAAAACTTATAATGTTACTACCTCAGTAGTAAACTCTACTGTTACTAATTCATCTTCAGTAACAATTAATAATTGGAATAATAGTTTAATCAAGGTTAATCCAGTTAAGTTAACTAAAGAGTATAAACTTAGTAATAAGTTTAAAGTTTATATAAGCCACAACGGTACAGCTCTTCAAAATGTACCTGTATATATTGTCATTAAAGGTAAAACCTACAAAGCAACCACAGATAATTCAGGACTTGCTCAACTTAATGTTAATCTTAAACCTGGAAAATACAATGTATATGCATATGTTGTTAATGGTAATAAAAAAATAGGCAGTTATTCCACTATTACCGTTAATAAGTGGAATAAAAAATATGCTAAATTAACTGTTAATAAAGTAGTTAAAAACTATGCTGATTCCAATAAAATCCGTGTAAAATTAACCTATAGAAATCATGGAATTTCCGGTGAAAAGGTCTTAATCAAAGTTGCAGGCAAAACCTATACTAGAACAACTAACTCTAATGGTGATGTTAGTATGAGTTTTAACAATAAAATAGGTACCTATAAGGTTAGTGCCTCTACTAATGTTGTTGGCGTTAAAGTCTCAGGTTCAAACACTGTTAAAGTAAATCCTGCATATGTTAATCTACTTGTTAAGAATAATGTAACTTCCTATACTGGACAATCAGACAATAAAGGCAAATTAGTTTTATTTTATAATATTAACAAGAAATACCTTGATTCAAAGAATAAAACCGTAAACAATAAATTAAAATTACAATTTACATATAACAATAAACCTCGTGTTCAACAATATGTAAGTGTTACTATAAATGGTAAAAACACTATTTATAAAACTGATAAAAATGGTATAATCTATGCTGATATTAGTAAAGCAAAAACAGGTTGCCAATATGTTACAGTAATTTATTATTCTTTCGATAAAAATTATTATAGCTTAAAATGGTCCGTTCCAGTTAATTTCAGATAGTTAAAATTCATTATATGGATTTTTTCTATCATTTCTTTTTTTATTTTTAACGTATTTATTTTCTATTTTTCAGACTAACCTATTTTTAGCTTATGAATTTAAAGATCAATTGTTCTTATAGTTTATTAAATTAAATTTAAGAATTATTTCTATGAAAACTAGAATACATTTAAGGTTAGGCTTAAGTATTTAATTGTATTTTTTAAATATAAAAATTAGTTTAAAATTCTATTTTTGTTAATTGATATAAATAGATTATCTATTTTTTATTAAATTTTTTATATGATAAAAGTATGTTTAATAGTTAAATTCATGAAATTAGAATTAAAATTAGGTTTTTAGTTAATTTAAAAGTTTTTAGTTAGTTAAAATAAAATGAGTTTTAATAATTTAATCTATGTGATTAAAATGGAAAATTAGGTTTTTATTTATTCAAAATAAAATTAGATTTAATAATTTTTATATTAAATCTTTATAAAAGGAAGTAATGTTTAAATTATTTATTCAATATATCGTGTACAGCTTTTTCGGGATCATCTGACTGGTAAATACTACGTCCCACAATAGCAGCATTGGATATCTTAAGTGTTTCTTTTGCACTTCCTCCCTGAGCTCCAACACCTGGTGATACTATAAAAGCATCCTCTCCAACGATGTTTCTAATTTCCTGAAGTCTATCTAATCTTGTTGCAGGTGCCACATAATTTTTAATACCTAAATCTACACCCATTCTTGCAATATCATCTGCTATAGGTTGAATAAATCTTTTAGCTCCCGGATGTGACATTTCGGTTAGAAGGAATAAATCTTTACTATATTCCTCTGCTTTATTTAAACAAGCTTTAACACTATCTTCTCCTGTAAATCCATGACAAATAAGACCGTCTGCACCATTTGAATAGGTTATATCAGCTATTTTATCATTAGTTGCATCAATATCTGCAACTTTATAATCACATATAACCTTAAAATCAAATTGATCTTTTAAGGTGTTAATACAATTAATTCCAACTGCAAGTGTTAATGGATAACCAATTTTTATAGTGTCTATCTGATTTGATACTTTATCACATATATTGATAGCTTCATCCATATCCATAACATCTAATGCTAATATAATATTATTTTTAACTTTCATATTATCCCAATAAATTTTAATTATTATTATTTAGTTTATACATCTTTTTATTTTTTATCATTGGATTATTCTTAGATTTTTTTTAGTTTTATATGAATTATCATATTTTTTTAATAGATTTTTATTTTTTTATTATATAATCCAATTTTAGATATTTTTTAGTTTTATTATGAATTATCAGTTGTTTTATAAAATATTTTTATTTTTTTAATAGATCTTATATTATTTTTATAAATGTTATATATTCTATCTAAAATTTTTTAATTGTCTATTCAAATATAATTGAATCAAGATTATTTGATTTATTTTTAATATAATTAAAATTGATTTTATTAATATACAGTTTTTTTAAATTTTTTATTATTTTTGTTCAATTTTTTAATTAATCTTTATATAGTTTCTTTTCAATTAATTAAAATCATGTACAAAAATATATTTTTAAGAAAAATTTATATTAATTAATATAATTTTGATAAAATTTAGTGTATATTTTATCAAGTTTCATTAAGTTTATATAATATTTGATTAAAAAATAATAGTATTACTAATTTAATTTTTTTACGAAATCTTTATAAGAACTAAAATATAGATTAAGTATTAATCAAGTAAACTTAATTTTTATTTAAGTTTGTTTGATTTTTTTAAGTGGAAATTTTTTATAAAATATTAAGGAGAGTTTAAGTTGCATATTATGGAGGGATTTTTACCGCCTATGTGGTGTCTTATATGGTATATTATAATGATTCCAATAGTAGGTTATGGTATATATCAAATTAAAAAGATTACAGAGGAATATCCAGATACAAAAGCTTTATTGGCAGTATCAGGAGCTTTTATGTTTGTTTTATCCTCACTTAAAATGCCGTCAGTAACAGGAAGTTGTTCTCACCCTTGTGGTAATGGTTTAGGTGTTGCATTATTTGGACCAGCTATTACTGGTGTTTTAGGAACTATAGTACTTATTTTCCAAGCTTTACTTTTAGCTCATGGTGGTATTACTACTTTAGGGGCAAATTGTTTATCTATGGGTATTATTGGACCATTCTGTGGTTGGGTGGTATACAAGGCTTGTCAAAAGGTTGGAGTTAATACAAAGGTTAATATATTCTTAACTGCATTTGTTGCAGATATTATGACTTATTTTGTAACATCAGTTGAACTTGCATTAGCATTCCCTGTCCCTAGCTTCGGAGCAGCATTTGCAAAATTCTTTATAGTATTCATGCCTACCCAAATTCCATTAGGTATTGCTGAAGGTTTACTTACCGTGATTATTTGGAATGGATTACTATCCTACAAACCAGAACTTCTTGAGAAATTAAATGTAATCAATCCTCAGGATGTTCCAGGTGGAGATGATTAGATGAAATATGAGAATTGGATTCTATTAATCTTAGTAATAATTCTTTTGGTTGCACCATTTGTAATCTATAGTGGATTAGGTGAAGATCAAGGATATTTTGGTGGATCAGATGATGCTGGTTCTGATGCTGTATCTGAAACAGGTTACCAGCCTTGGATCAGTTCAATATGGGAACCACCATCAGGTGAAGTAGAGAGTTTACTCTTTGCAGTACAAGCTGCAATCGGTGCAATAATCATTGGTTATGCTTTTGGTTATTGGAGAGGTCAGGCTTCAAATAAAAAAGATAATTAATTAATTATCTTTTAATTTTTTTAGGTGAAATATATGGAGATAAATTTAGATTATGTGGCTCATACAAATAGAATCGCAGATAATAATCCTTATGTAAAGGTAGGAGTTTCTTTATTTTTTATGTTGTCAGCATTAATATTAAGTAATAATTATTACTCTATTTTAGTTATCATTCTTTCTAGTGCTATAATATTAGGTATTGCCCGTGTTTCACTTAAGGAATATTGTAAATTTTTAGTTATTCCATTTTCATTTACATTCTTAACATGTTTGTTTATTTTATTCTTCTTTCCACAAGGGGAATATATTTGGGATAGTGGATTTTGGGGTATTGGAATTACAACATATTCCTATACTACTTCAGTTTTAACATTTTTCAGAGTATTTGCATGCTTTTCAGCTTTGGGAATTCAATCTTTAACTACACCCATTAGTGATGTAATGCATGTTTTAAGAAAGATTAAGGTTCCTAAGATTTTTTGTGAAATTGCTGTTTTAATGTATAATGCCATATTTATATTTCTAGAATGTGTTGAAACTATGAGAAATGCACAAAAGACAAGATTAGGTTATTTAACGACTTCCCTTACAGCTTTTAAGTCAATGGGATCCATGTTTTCCAATTTATTTTTACAATCCCTTAAAAAAAGTGAAACTATGCAGGTTGCCCTAGACTCTAGATGTTATACAGGAGAGTTACCTGTTTATAAACCTAATAGAAAGGCAAAGTCTTATCCTGAACTTGCAAATTAAATTTCTTATAAAATCTTAAATAGCAATCTTTAAGTATTATATTAATGATATTGAATATTGAAGGTATTATCTAATTTTTATTTTTAAAAATTGGATTT
>JBJEIL010000120.1:0-6562 GCA_051876995.1 Methanobrevibacter sp.
ATCTTTTGATAATGTTTTGGGTAATTCTGATTCTGTAGTTTCACTATCATAAATAACTCCATCTGGAATAAATTTCATCAAATAGTCATGGAAGCTTCCAAATTCTTTTTGAATATTTTTAAATATTCTTGCATTATTTATGGTCGCATTGATTTTTCTTCTATTTCTTATAATGCCTTTGTCATTTAATAGATTTTCAACTTTTTTATTATCATAATTAATAATAGTATCTATATCAAAATTATCAAATGCCTTTCTAAAACTTTCCCTTTTATTCAGTATGGTTTCCCATGAAAGTCCAGATTGAAATGATTCGAGTATTAGCATCTCAAATAAATAGTCCTCATCAAGGTTTAGCACTCCCCATTCCTCATCATGGTATTTGATATATAGTTCATTTTTGTTGTTGCACCAGAAACATCTATTTTTACCATCTTCAAATTCTCTTTCATCCATTTACTCATCTCTTTTCATTACTATTCTATTTTCTTATTTTAATAATACTTAATTTTTAATAAAACTATTTTTTTTTACATATTAATTGATATTTTTACAATATGGCTGAACAAATATTTTTAAGTAAAAGTATTGCTCTTAAATGTACTTGATTTTTCTACAATATGATTGAACAAATATTTATAAGGGTCTTTTATTAAATTATTATTGTAATTTAATTTTACTTTAAAAATTATTAAATTTATTTTGATGTTTTTTCTAATAAAATTTTAATTTTATTGGACTATTTAATATAGGATAAGATATTATGGATACAAATTTTGATTATACTGAAAAAAGGTTAATCATTACTGCATTCTTCTGTGTATCTTTTATTATATCAAATTTAATTACAGTTAAAATTATAGATGTTGGATTTTTAGGTATGCAAGTACCTGCTGGTGTTTTAATCTATCCTTTAGTTTATGTTTTAACCAATGTAATTACTGATGTTTATGGTGAAAAAGCAGCTCATAGGACTTTAATACTTGGTTTATGTACTGATATATTATTTGTTTTCATGACTACTTTATTATTATTCTTACCTTCACCTTCCTACTACACAGGAGGACCTGCTTTACAATTTGTATTTACTCAAACTCCAAGAATTCTTGTGGCTTCATATATTAGTTATCTTCTTGGTAATTTAGTAAATGCAAGATTAACTGCAATTGTAAATAATGGTGATAATGCTAATTCCTATTCTACTGTTAAGAATTTAGGGGCTATTATTACTGGTGAATTAGTTGATAATATAGTATTTATTGGATTAGCTTTCATATTTACTGTACCAATTATGGATGTCATTATTATGATATTTACTCATTGGATTTTAAGTATTATATGGAATATTATTGCTGAACCATTTACTAAAAGAACAGTTAAATGGGCTCAAAAAGGAGCTCCAGAACAAGTTTAGTTTAAATTTAGAAATTTTTTAATAATATATTTCTAATTTTAAATCTTTTTTATTTTTTTTAATATTTCTTCCATTATTGATTATTTAAAATCCTTTTTGTTTTTTAGCTATTTTTTTTGATATATTTTTTCATAAAAACTATTTTTTAATTTTTAGGGATTTCTTTTTGACCTTAAGTAGTTTTATATATGGAAAAAGTTCATGAACCTCTTTTATCCGTTTAGTTTTAATTAGTTCTGTATATAAACAATTTTATATATTTAAAGATTCAATATTCATTAATAACAAATATGAATCCATTTTAATATTTTTATTGGGTGAATATTGTCTTAAAGAGATTTATTAAATGGGTATTATTTTAAATGGGATTTATTAAGGGAAATATCACATTATTGATTAAATATTATTTAGGATTATGGTTTTTAAAACTAATTATTATTTTTTCAATCTAATATTTTTTATATAAATCTTTAAATATAACCATTGTTAATAAATATTTATAGGTAGATAATATGGATTTTATTAAAGAAATTCCAGCAATTAAGTGGAAGGACGGTAATTTTCAGAAGGTAAAAGAGCATACTGTTGGTGATGAAAACATATATTTTTTCATTGATAATTTAATGCCAAGGAAATTTTCAACATATCCAACACATTTAGATGATTTTGCAGTTGGCTATTGTTTAGGGGAAGGTTTGATTAAAACTGCTGATGATATTGAAAGTATTGGTATTGAAGATAATAGGGTTATTATTAAAACAAAATTCAATCATATTCCTGAAGAGGATTTTGAAACCGACAGTATATTACAGGAACGTAAAGGTGATGGTCAACATGTGTGTGCATGTAGGCTTTTAGAATATCAGGGGGTAATGTCTGATAGTGCAGGTGGCTGGAGATCTGAACTTAAGAATATTCAGGTTAATAATTCAGATTTAAAAATAGATGCAAGTCAAATCATTAAAGACATGG
Source organism: Methanobrevibacter sp. (assembly GCA_051876995.1). Taxonomy (GTDB): domain Archaea; phylum Methanobacteriota; class Methanobacteria; order Methanobacteriales; family Methanobacteriaceae; genus Methanarmilla. The sequence goes on from JBJEIL010000120.1 coordinate 2,387, forward strand.
AAAGATTAACTGACAAGGCAGAGGTCTGGCAGGCAACTGGAAGTGTACATGTTGCACAGTTAGTTTATAAAGGGGAATATATTACCCGTGAAGATGTAAGTAGACATGTGGCAGTTGATAAAGTTATTGGGGCTGCAGCAAAAAAGGGCTATGATCTAAGTCAATGTTATGTGGGATATAGTGGAAGAATGCCTGCTGACATGCTTATAAAAGTAGTTAGGGTAGGAATACCTATTTTAATATCTAATGCTGCACCGGCAGGTTCCGGTTATGAGATTGCGGATAAAGCTAATATTACTATGGTCGGATTTGTACGTGGTAATAGGTTTAATCTATATACTGCTCCAGAACGAGTTAATTTAAATCAATAGTCAAACTATTTTTTATTTTTTCCTATTTAAAAGTTGAGGGTTGATAAATATTCAATCTATCTCTTATTTTTTCTTATTTTTTTTTATCTAAAAGTTGAAAAACATTTTTTTATATTTTTATTAAATCTATAAGATAGGTTGAAATTTTTTCATGTTTCTAAAATAAGTAAAAAAGAGTCTTATATTTTTCATTAAATAAATAAGTAGAAAAACTAGATTTTTTATTAGTTTTTCTCATAATACTGTGCTTATTAATCCGAAATAAGGAATTATTGAATATAATATGATTAGCGCTATTACTGTAATTATTACAATTGCACCAATTGAAACTCTCTTCCAAGCCAATCCCCCTGCAACTAATGCTCCTACAAGACCTACATACCATATGTTGGGATCAACAGTTATTACACCTGGACATATTAATGCTGCTAATGCAGTATATGGAATTAGATTTAAGAATTTTTCAAATCTGGGACCAAAATTTAATCTATCCACTGCTATGGCAGGTATTAATCTAGGAATAAACGTTACAAGTGCACATAATAAAATTAAAACATATATATTAATCATTATTGTGCCTCCAATTCTATTTCATTCTGAATATCTTCATCTGTTTTTGGTTTAATATTTACCTCATCATCATCTACAATATGCATTCCAATAAAAGCTCCTAAAAGTGTAGCAACTATTAATGACCAATGGGATATAACAAATGATAATAAGTAATTTAAGATTCCAGTTATAATTACTGTGATGGCTATATTTTTACTTCTTTTAATGTTTGGTATAAGAATTGCAACGAATAGTGCATATAATGATATGTTAAAACTATTTGCAACAATTATCGGAAGGGCATTTAATACTAAAACACCTATTGCCGCTCCTAAAACCCATGCACAAAATGGTATAACGCTAACACCTAAATAGACCCATATTGAACTTTTTTCCATCAATGAGAATATGGCAAAGGATTCATCTACAACGAAGTGTGCAGATAGGATATTCAGTTTTGGAGTGTTTTCTGTTAACTTATTATAAACTACCGTGTTCATTATAAAATATCTGAAATTAACTACAAAACTAGTCAAAACAATATTCAATAATGTTGCACCTTGTGCAAACATAGAAACAGCCATTATCTGACCTGCTCCTGCAAACACTAGAAATGACATGGATACGGTTTGAAATGGGTTAAATCCTGCTTTCATTGCTAAAGCAGCATATCCAATTCCCATAGGAATATAACCATAAACAATTGGAAAACCTTTTTTTGCACCATATATAAACTTCTCTTTTCTAGTTTTTATTCAAAACCCTCCATTCTTTGATAAAATTGTTTATTTTTAAATTAATTCTTTAAAAAATAGTAACGATTTACTAAAAAAGCCCTTTAATTTAGTAAGGTTATAATTATAATATATTTATTTTGCTTTATAAGTTTATAGTATTTTTGAGCTTTTAAAAAAAGTAAAAAAATGTATTGGATTTAATTTCTAATTATGATAAAGGTCATGTAAATTAAAAATAGTATTATTAGAACTATGCCTTCCTTTCTATCTATTTCCTCTTCACTTCTTGCAAATATTGCACCTAATATTGTAATTATGGTCATGATTAAAATATCTGTTAACATTTTTGGTTCAACAGGCATCGGAACAATTACACTACTAATACCTAAAATGAATAAAATGTTAAATATACATGATCCAAGTACATTTCCTATTACTATGCCATGGTCTCCTTTTTTAAGTGCGGTAATTGAGGTTACAAGTTCCGGTAATGATGTACCAATTGCTACAATTGTAAGTCCTATAAGCGCTTGACTTAATCCAAATAATGAAGCAATATAACTTGAACTATCTACAACAAGGTCGGATCCTATTATAACTGCTGCAAGACCTAAAACAATGTATAAGATACATCTTGGCATGGATAATCTTGCTTCAACAATATTATCTTCATTATATTCTTTATTTTCATTTGCTTGCTTTACCATGTGGTAGATATATATTGCAATTAAAATTAGGAATATAACACCAATTATCCTGCTAATTTCCCCGAATAGATATACAACTAAAAGAAGTCCAATACTTGAAATAACTAAGAATGGAAAATCTCTTTTAATCAATATTTTATCTACTTTTAAATTAGCAATTAGTGCACTAATACCAATTACACCCAGGATATTAAAGATATTACTTCCCACAACATTTCCAAGTGAAATAGCATTACTGCCTGCAAGTGAAGCTGTAATGGAAACTGCAGCCTCAGGGGCACTTGTACCAATTGCTACTATTGTTAATCCTACAACTATTGTAGAAACTTTATAATGGTATGCAACATTACTTGCTCCATCTACAAAAACATCTGCACCTTTAATTAAAAGTACAAACCCAATAATAAGTAAAATAAGTTCTATAATTAAGTCCATATTTTTTCCTTTGTAATTTTTAAATCTGAAAATCTGTTTTAATTATTTAGATTAATAAGATATTGTTTTTTGTATAAGATATATTTATTTATATTGATTCTATTCATGAAAATATAATTTTAAGTATAATAATTTAATTAGTATTTTAAATTTTTTAAAAAACCTTTGGTTTTTTTCTATTTAAATCAATATTTCAATTGTTTTCTATTACTTTGTATATTTTTATCTTTTAAAATGATATTGGGATTTTATATTTAAACATTCATTTTTTCTTATTTTTTTGGTTTAACATTAAACATTTTTAAGAAAATTTATAATCTTTTAATGTTATATATACCTTTATAGGGCTTAAAGATTTTAATCGAATAAGGAGTTTTAAATTATTATATAAAATAATACTATTTTTATATGTTTTATTTTCCATGATTATTTGGGTTTTTAAGCTTTATTTTAGGTGTTTATATGGAAAATGATTATTTTAAAATGAAATTAAGAAATACGGACATTAAAACTGAATTTTTAGCCGGGCTTACAACATTTTTAGCCATGTCTTATATTTTAGGTGTAAATCCTACTATGTTGTCTGAAGGTGGTATGCCAGCTACGGCTATTTTCTTTTCCTCTGCCCTTGCAGCAGGTATTGCTTGTATAGTGATGGGATTAATATCTAATTATCCGATTGGTCTTGCTCCAGGTATGGGTTTAAATGCTTTGTTAACTTATACTGTTATAATTAGTATGGGTTATTCCTGGCAGGCAGGTTTAGCTGCTATATTTATAGCTTCTATACTTTTCTTTTTAATTACTATTTCCGGTTTAAGGGAATCTATTTTACATGCTATACCAAATGACTTGAAATTAGCTATTGGTGCGGGAATCGGATTTTTTATAGCTGTTGTAGGTTTAAAGAATTCAGGAATTGTGGTTGCAAATCAAGCAAATATTATTGCTTTAGGTAATTTAACTGGTGCTGTTCCTCTTTTAGCATTAATTGGTATAGCTATTACTTTGATTTTATATGTTAGAAAAATTCCAGCGGCTGTATTCATAGGTTTAATTATAACATCAATTATTGGTGTGATCTTTACTTTGTTAGGTTTTGGAGCAAATACTCCTACTTTAATGCCTGCAGTTCCTCATCAAGTGGTTTCTGTTGATTTTGACTATTCTTTGGTAGGAGGATTCCTTTCAGGTTTTGGTGAATTGTTCTCCTCACAGGTAATTAATATAATAATGGTAATATTCTCATTTTTATTAGTTAACTTCTTTGATGCCACCGGAACATTAGTTGGTTTAGGTAATCAGGCAGGTTTCTCAAAAGATGAAAATGGCGAACTTGAGGGAATTGATAAAGCATTTATTGGGGATTCTGTT
>JBJEIL010000121.1:0-6537 GCA_051876995.1 Methanobrevibacter sp.
ATGCTAATAATAATAGCTGGACTGTTAGTTATTCATTTTGAATATGGTTCAGAAGGTATAGGATCATCAAACCAGAAGACATTAGTTTTAGGATTTGATGCTCAGACTCCACCTTACAGTTACAAAGATGATAATGGGGCTTATGTTGGATTTGACATAGACCTAGCTCAGGAAGTTTGTAAAAGAAATAATTGGACATTAAAATTACAAGTAATAGATTGGGATACAAAAGATACAGAACTTAACTCAGGAGCCGTTGATTGTATCTGGAATGGATTTACTATAAATGGTCGTGAAAACCAATACACCTGGTCCAAACCATATGTAAATGCAAAACAAGTTATTGTTGTAAGAAAAGATTCCGATATCCAAGATTATGATGACCTAAGTGGTAAAACAGTTGATGTACTTAAAGACTCATCAGCACTAAAAGCTTTACAAGGTGATCAAAAATCCTTAACACAAACATTTAAAAAATTGGTCCAGGTCGAGGATATTAATACAGGATTTATGGATTTGGAATCTGGTGGTTGTGATGCATATGCTGTTGATTATCAATCAGCGGAATATCAAATAGCCCAAAGCAACAACTCTAATTTCAGAATATTAGATGGAAATATTTCATCTGAACAATATGGAGTTGGATTTGAAAAAGGAAATACCGAGTTAAGAGACCAAGTACAAAAAACATTAGATGAAATGTATAATGACGGTACTGTAGAAAGACTTTCTAAGAAATACACAAAATACGGTGTACCGGATTGTCTTATTAACTACACAAACATGTCATATTAGAGATATAAATTATTATCTCTAAATACTCATTTCCTTTAAATTAAATACTGTTTTTAAAATTCAAAATATAGATTTAAAATATCTCATCTTAAAATCTTTAAATAAAGATTACTGCTTTTAAAAAATGATACATAAATATATTAATTATAGAGAATACCTTTTTTACCAGTTCTAAAAAAAATTAAACTTTATCGATTAGAATAAAAAAAAGTCATGAAAATTACTATTTTTAATTAGATCTATAGAAAATAAGTGTGTTTAAGCTTAAAAAAAAATAGAAGTAAAAATTAAAAATAAACTGAAATTATGCATTTTCAGTTAAGATAGGTATAACTTGTTTTTTACGGGATACTACACCTTTAAGTAAAGCAGTGTTATCCTTTAATTCCACACCATAAGCTTTTTCTACAAGGCCTGCATCCTTACCAAGCACTATTACCTGTGAATTACTGTTAATAATATCAGTTATTAAAAGAATGAAAATATCCAAGTTTTCGTCTTCAATAATCTTATTAATTCCTGCTTCTAATTCATCCTTCATTTCTAAAACATCGGGAATACTTGCAGTATTAACCTGGTTTATAATAGATTTAACATCCTTTAAATCTACTTGTTTAGCATCTAAACTTAAGATCTCATCAATTGAAAAGTCAGATAAATCAGTACCTGCTTTTAACATGTCTAAACCATATGATTCATAATCAACATCTGCAATTTTTGCAAGTTCCTTAACTGCTTTAACATCATCATCAGTAGTTGTAGGAGATTTTAAAAGTAAAGTATCGGAAATAATTGCAGACAACATTAAAGAAGCAATTTCTTTTGAAATTTCAACATTATTTTCATTATATAACTTATATAAAATAGTTTCACTACAACCTACAGGTTCTGCCCTATAGAATAAAGGATAAGAAGTTTCTAAAGAGATTTTATGATGATCCACTACCTTTAAAATATTAAGATTTTCTAAATTTTCAACAGACTCAGAAGGACTGTTATGATCTACCAAAATTACATCTGAACCGTCTTCAATAGAGTCAATTAATTTAGGTGCATCTATATTAAAATAATCTAAAACATATTGAGTTTCCTTGTTTAAGTTTCCTAATCTACAAGATACTGCATCTTCATTACCTAATTCATGTTCTAAATTAGCCATTACTAAGCTTGAGGTAATTGAATCAGTATCCGGATTTTTATGTCCAAAAATATAAGTTTCCGCCATAATATCATAACATTAAATTTTTTAAAAATAAAATTTTGTATAATAAATAAAAATTATATTACCACAATTTATATGTATTTAAATACTAATTATTAAGTTTTAGTATAAATAATTAAAAGACAAAAAATGATTTTTAATTTTTTATTAAGATTAAAAAATAATTGTTATAAAGACAGAGAATCATGAAAAAATAAATTAAACAGTTTTATTAAATCTTAAAAAATACTAATTATAAAACAGCTAATCACAAAAATAAAAATAAAGCAAATGAAAACAGAACTAACTAAATATTTATTAAATTCAATCATAACGATAGAAAAATAATAAAAATAAAAAAAATAAAGTAAATAAAAATTAATCAATATAATATACCCTATTATCTTTTCTTGGTGCTGCTTCAGGAATATCTTCATCAATATAACCTATAACACAGTGCCCAATACCTTCATAATCTCCATCTATACCTAAATCTTTTAATACATTTTTATATTCATCCCTTTCGAATTCTTCTTTTGCTCTATGAATCCAAATACTACCATAGCCTAAACTTGAAGCTGCAAGAAGTAAATTTTCCATGACTACACTACCATCATAAACATGAGTAGGTGTAGATTTATCAGCAATTACAATTAATACAACAGGACCATTATAAAATGGATCTAAATCCTCAGGAAATCCACCAATTTTACAATTAACTGTAGCTAATCTATCTCTAAATTCCTTATTTGTAACAGCAATTATTATTGGAGACTGTAAGCCACTACCACTAGGTGCATATAAACCTGCTTTAATAATCTTATCAATATCTTCTTTTGGAACCATATCAGATTTAAATTTACGAATACTACGACGATTTATAATTTCATCAATTAAATCACTCATAAAATCACCTATTTAAATTATATTATTATTTATAAATAAAACATTTATTAAAGATTTTTGAAAATATATAGTTAATCTTCTATTAAATTATAATTAAATTAAAATCAATAAAATTAATGTAAAAAAAACTTTTAAAAGACAAAAAATTAATAAAAAATTTGAAAGCAACTATTAAAAAAACAAAATATAAAAATGTCAATATAAAATATTATGAATCAATGAAAATTATAAAATTAGTGTTAATATGAGAAGAAAAAACCGTGAAGTTAAAGACTTAAAAACAATAATCGAAATTATTGATAGATCAACAACTGTAAGATTAGGTATTAATAATAAAGAATATCCCTATATTGTTCCTCTTTCTTTTGGATATGAACTTGATGATGAAAATATCATTATTTACTTCCATGGTGCAAAAAAAGGTTATAAAAATGATTTAATCAATAAAAATAACAAAGTTTTTGTTGAATTAGATAATTTTATAGAATATCAATTAGGTAATAATGATCCTACTGTAATTTACCAATCAGTTATGGCACAGGGTAAAGTTGAAATTATTGAAGATTCTGATACCAAGGTCAAAGCACTTCAATTAATATTAGACCATTGCAATTTAGGTAAACTTAACCAAAGTCAATCATACATAAACTCAACTAATGTTGGTAAAATAAAACTGGAAAATATAACTTGTAAAACAAATGATAAAAATATTCTAAAAAACTAATTTTGAAAAATTTTACAAAAACATAATAAAAAGTCAATAAATTATAATAATGTATAAGTTTTAAAAAAATCAATTCAAAAAATTTTAATATTATTAAAAATATATTCTAATAAAATACAAAAAAATTTTTAATTATACGATATTACAATATCTTATAAAAAAAATTATACAATTACGTATTAAATCAATGATGATTAAAATGATATTAAATGATAAAGTAAATGAAAAACTGTTTAAAAGTTTGGCAGAACTTCTTATTGAAAAACCTTATGAAAAGATTAAAGTTATAGATATTTGTAAAAATGCCAATATACCTAGAAGTACCTTTTATTACCACTTTAATGATAAAAATGAGTTATTACAATTTGGAATTAAAAAGATATCAGGTGAAATTACTACCGAGGTAATGGAAATTGAAGCAGATAATTTTCCAGATTATGCCGACCAATTAAAAAATATAAGTCTAAACTATTTGAAGGAATATGAAGACGTATACTCTGCCCTTGCAAAAAAGGATAAGGAAATTGTAAGTCTTAAAATTATTTGTAATATGATAAAAGAAGACATAAAAGAAAAAATCCACAATGAATATACTGATAATGGCTCTGACATATCTATCGATTTTACAATAGAATTTATAATTGGGGGATATGAAAATTTAGCTAGATACTGGTTTAAAAATAATGATAAATATTCTTTAGAGGATGTTAAAAACACTCTTCTAGTTTCAAAGCCATTTCTTGTAAGGATAATTAAAGAAAACTTGGAAGAAAAAAATGAAAAGAATAACAATTAAATTAAAAACACCATCAAATACATCATAAAACAATCAAAATAAAAAATACCATCAGATACATTAAATACCATCAAATACTTTCATGAATTAACTTAAATTTTAAAAATTAAAAGAAATAGCTAAAAAAATAATAATTAAATAAAAATACCATCAGATACATTATAAAACAATCTAAATAAAAAAATACCATCAAATACTTTCATGAATTAACTTAGGTTTTAAAAATTTAAAAAAAGGTAAATAAGATTACCTTAAAAAAGAAATTTAATATTTATAGAATCCTTCACCTGCATTAACACCAGTTTTACCAGCATCAATCTTTTCTTTTAAATTAGCAGCTATTTTACCCGGAACAGTTTCAGGATCTTTAGCCTCTGGATTCATAATTACAATATTATATGCAGTAACTAATCCCACTACATCTAAAATTTGGAATGGTCCTGATGGTGCACCAGTTGCAAGTTTCCAAGTTAAATCAATTGTTTCAGGATCAGAGACTCCTTTTGCCCATAACGCTTCGGCAGCAGATAAGAACGGTACAAGTAATGAGTTAAGAATATAACCTGGTTGCTCTTTTAATACTTTAAGTGGTACCATACCAATTTCTTTAGCGAATTCCACTACTTGATCAAAGTATTTTTGCTCAGTTTTTGGTTGAGCCATAATCTCCGAAGTATTATTCTTCCATATTTCATTAGCAAAGTGTAATGCTAAGTATTTATTAGGCCTACCAGTATAGTCTGCAAATTGACTTGGAAGTAAAGTTGAAGAGTTAGTAACAATAACAGTTTTTTCAGGAACATATTTAGCAAAATTTTGATACAAATCAATTTTTTGCTCCGGATCTTCTGCTATAGCTTCAATGATTAAATCTGCATCTTTAACAGCCTCTTCATGACTAGTTGTCAAGGTTAATCCCTCATATGCAGAAATAGCATTTTCCTTTAATTGATCAATTTCCTCATCTGTTAATTCCTTTTTATCTGTTAAACCCCTGCAATAAGCATCAGGATTAGTTTTCATAGCTTCCAAAGTTTCAAGATAAATATTCTTCAATCTTTCAAGTTTAGGTTTTGCTCTTTCAATGGAACCTTCACTTCTTAACCAAATTGTAACATTAAAACCTTTAAAAGCAGTTTGATATGCAATTTGACTTCCTAAAACTCCACTACCTGCTACAGTAACATTTTTAAATGCCATCTTTTTAACCTCCTTTTAAGATGTTGTTAAGTGTTTAAAATCTTAATATAAATCAATTTTCAACACTGAACATATTAAAATTAATTAATAATATAAACCTATTTTATATTTATAATTTTTTATATGATTTTAATAAAAAGAAGATTAAATAATATAAACTAATTAGAAATGATTAAAAAATATACATAAATAACTAAATTATTATAAAAAATATACAATTGAATATTAAAAATTAAACTAAAATAAAACTGTTTAAATAAAAAAAATCAATACAAAAAGCCAGAAAAAAAGTATATATCTTTTATAAAAAGACATTTTAACATGCGGTTTAATCTTTTAAAGATTTTTAAATTTAAAAAATGAATTTTAGTTAAGTTTATAATTTCAAATAAAATACTTAACTTTAGACGTGGAAAATAAGAAAAAAATAGAGATTTAAAATCCCTATTTAAAAAGTGTTTAAAAATCAAAGTCCAAAGAATAGATAGAAAACAAATATAATTGCCAATATCCAGACAGACCAATGTAACTCTTTAGCTTTACCTGAGGCGATACTAGTAACAGCATAAGTTACAAATCCAAATGCAATACCTAAGGTAATTGATGAGGTTAAAACCATCATTAAAATAGTTGCAAATGTGGATGAAATTGTAACTAAATTACTCCAGTCAATATCTTTAAGTTGAGCCATCATCAATATTCCAACTACAACCAAACAGGAGGTAGTAACTGGGGAGGTAAATAATGATAGGATTGCAGGTGCAAAGAACATTGCAATTAAAAAGAAAATTCCAGTAAATATTGCAGTTAAACCGGTTCTACCACCTAAACCTATACCAGTTGCACTTTCCACATAAGCGGTAACAGGACTTGATCCTAGAATAGTACCTATTAATCCACCAACAGAATCCCCAA
>JBJEIL010000122.1:0-30852 GCA_051876995.1 Methanobrevibacter sp.
TGTCTAAAATATCAAAAAACTCTTTAATTAAAGCATCACGTTTTTCTTTTAAAAGACTGTGACCTTTAACTGCAAGGTTTTCACGTTTTTTAAGAGCAAGTAACTCCATACGAGTAGGGTTAATACCCTCTAAAATTTCTTCTGCCATAATATCCTCCTTTATAAAAGTTGGATAGAACCAAAGATTTAAAAATCAATTTAAATCTAATCTTTAAGGTGTTCTTCAATAAATTCGTCTTTAACACGTTTAAGTTCAGTTCTTGGTAAGATTTTAAATAAGTCCCAACCAAGATCTAAAGTTTCTTCAATACTTCTATCTTCATCTTTGGATTGAGTTACGAATTTGTCTTCAAATTGTTGAGCAAATTCTAAGAAACTTTTATCTCTGTCTGTAAGAGCTTCTTCACCAACTACAGCTACTAAATCTCTTAAATCACGACCTTCAGCATAAGCTGAATACATTTGGTCAGATACACCACTATGGTCAGGTCTGGTTTTACCTTCACCAATACCTCCACCCATTAAACGAGATAATGATGGAAGTACATCTACAGGTGGGTAAATACCTTTCCTGTGTAAATCCCTACTTAATACAATTTGTCCTTCTGTAATATATCCAGTTAAATCTGGAATAGGGTGAGTAATATCATCTTGAGGCATGACTAAGATAGGCATTTGAGTAATGGAACCTTCTTTACCTTGAATACGTCCTGCTCTTTCATATATACCTGCTAAATCAGTATACATGTATCCAGGATAACCTCTTCTTCCAGGCACTTCGTCCCTAGCAGCGGAAATTTCCCTTAATGCTTCACAGTAGTTTGTTAAATCGGTTAAGATAACAAGTACATGCATACCTAATTCGAAAGCAAAGTATTCAGCAGTAGTTAAAGCCATTTTAGGAGTTAAAATCCTTTCAATAGCAGGATCATCCGCTAAGTTCATGAATACAGTTACTTTTTCAAGTGCTCCGGTTCTTTCGAATTCTCTCATAAAGAAGTTAGCTTCTTCGTGAGTAATACCCATTGCACCGAAAATTACGGTAAATTCAGTGTCTTCACCAACTACTTTAGCTTGTCTTGCAATTTGTGCTGCAAGTTCATTGTGAGGTAAACCAGATCCTGAGAAAATAGGAAGTTTTTGACCTCTTACTAAAGTGTTCATTCCATCAATAGTAGAAATACCAGTTTGGATGAAATCCGCAGGATATTCCCTTGAAGTTGGGTTCATAGGGTTACCGTTAATATCTAATTCTTTTTCAGGAATTATTTCTGGACCACCGTCAATAGGTTTACCAGTACCGTTAAAGATACGGCCCATCATATCTCTAGAAACTCCGATTTTAGCAGTCCTACCGGTGAATCTAGTTTTAGTATTTTTAGTGTTTAAATCATCAGTACCTTCAAAAACCTGAACAACAGCTACATCATTTCTAACTTCTAATACTTGTCCACTTCTTTTTTCTCCGTTAGGTGTTTCGATGTCTACAATTTCGTTGTAAGCTACACCTTCAACACCTTCAACAACCATTAAAGGACCAGAAACTTCAGTGACTGTAGTGTATTCTCTTGTTTTAATATCAGTATTCATATTTATACACCACCCATTTGGTCTACAACATTAGCTTTAATATCTTTGATTTTAGCTTCAAATTCTTCAGCAGGAATATATTTCATTCTTGCAATTTCTTCTTTAACAGGTAAAGCATCTATTTTCTTGATATCTCCACCTCTTGCAACAGCAGCTTGAGCTTCTTTGTTGAATAAAAGAATTGTTCTTAACATGTCTGCTTGTTTTGCAGGAGGACAGTAAGTATCAACATCATCAAATGCATTTTGTTGTAAGAAATCTTCTCTTAACATACGGGAAGTTTGTAAGATAACTTGTTGGGAATCAGGTAAAGCATCTGGACCAACTAATTGTACAATTTCTTGGAGTTCAGATTCTTCTTGGAGTAAAACCATAGCTTCATCACGGTTAGATCTCCAATCTTCACCAACAGTTTCCTTCCACCAATCTTGGATACTATCCACATATAATGAATAACTTTGTAACCAATCAATAGATGGGAAGTGACGTTTATCTGCAAGAGATGCATCTAATGCCCAAAATACTTTAGTAATACGTAAGGTGTTTTGGGTAACAGGTTCGGATAAATCTCCACCAGGAGGTGATACTGCACCTACTACACTAATAGAAGCTTCTTTAGGTTCAGTTCCAATAGTGGTTACTCTTCCTGCTCTTTCATAGAATTGTGCAAGTCTAGATGCTAAGTATGCAGGGTAACCTTCTTCACCAGGCATTTCTTCAAGTCTTCCAGAAATCTCCCTCATAGCTTCAGCCCATCTTGAGGTTGAATCAGCCATAAGTGCTACATCGTAACCTTGATCTCTGAAGTATTCTGCAATAGTAATACCTGTGTATACACATGCTTCACGAGCAGCTACTGGCATGTTAGAAGTGTTAGCAATAAGAACAGTTCTATCCATAATAGGATTACCAGTTTTTGGATCATCGAGGAATGGGAATTCAGTAAGTACTTCTGTCATTTCGTTTCCACGTTCTCCACATCCAATGTATACAACAATATCCGCATCTGCCCATTTAGCTAATTGTTGTTGAGTGACAGTTTTACCTGAACCGAAAGGACCAGGAATAGCTGCAGTTCCACCTTTAGCTACAGGGAAGAAAGTATCTTGTGCTCTTTGACCAGTTACAAGAGGTATATCTGGATCAAGTTTTCTTGTGTAAGGTCTAGCTTTCCTTACAGGCCAGATTTGTAACATTTGAACTTTTTCGACATTTCCTTCTTCAGTTTCAATTTCTGCAATATCATCTACTACAGTGTAATCTCCATCTACAATACTTTTTACAGTACCAGAAACAGTTGGAGGTACCATAATTTTATGTACTACAGCTGAAGTTTCATTTACTTCACCAAGAACATCTCCACCAGTAACTTTATCTCCTACAGCCACAGTTGGTTTAAATGTCCATTTTTTCTCTTTGTTAATAGAAGGTACTTGGACACCTCTAGCAATGAAATCTCCAGTTTTCTCTTTAATAACTTCAAGAGGTCTTTCAATTCCATCAAAGATAGATCCCATAATACCAGGACCAAGTTCTACAGATAATGGTCCTCCAGTACTTTCTACTACTTCACCAGGTTTTATCCCAGCGGTTTCTTCATATACTTGAATGGTAGCAGTGTCACCCTCGAGTTCAATAATTTCCCCGATAAGTTTAGAATCACCTACTTTTACCATTTCATGCATTTGAGTCCCTCTCATCCCATCTGCAAGGATAACCGGACCAGCAATTTTGATAATGTTTCCTTCAATAATCATTTGATATCTACCCCAATAACTCGTTTAATAAGAGCTCTCATTTGATCACCATCAGTTTCAGATTTACCGTTTTTATCAGGGATTTCAATAATCATTGGTACAATCTCTGAACCGAGAGTTTTTCTGATATGTTCTCTTATTTCATCAGCTATTTTATCTGTAATAATAATAATTGAAAAATTATTTTCAATTAACTCATCAAGAGCTTGTTCAGCTTCTTCTTTAGTATTTACAATACGTCCTTCTCTTACTCCACCAAGTCTAAAACCGGTGACAGTATCTAAATCTCCAATAACAGCAACAGAACTCATAATATCACTCCATAATTAACATATGAAATCATACAAGCAACTCCGGAATCTTACTATCTGGAAATGCTTCTTCTCTTTTAGCTCTTGTAATGATTTTTAAGTTCTTAATCTCTTTCTCTTTACCACTTAAAAATCCTATAATTGGACCTACACCTAATGGTTTTTCTAAAGATAAGGAATGTGAATATTCAACAAAATATGTATCTAGAGCTTTTTCAAATACCGCAATAGATTCCCCATTATGGTATTGAGCTAAAGGCTCGGAAAGTATTTCACTGTATTTAGTTCCTTCTAATGAAGAAATAACCCCTTCAACATTATCAGATTCCATTAAATCTTTGAGTTTCCATTCTCTTAATTGATAACCTTCACTAATTAAGAAAGGACTAATTGAATCATAAGCTAAACCATTTTCTTTAGCTCTTATAATTAATTTAAGATTATCCATATCTACCTGGGTTCCAATATATGAATACATTGCTTCAGTATTGTCATTTCCTGGAACTTTAGTTGAGTGTAATAATTTATGTAAATAATATTTATCTAATGCATTTGTAAATGGTAATAAGGAACCTTGTTCCTCATATTCTGGAATAGCATCAGTTAAAACATCAGCATATTCAGTTCCATCTAATCCCGCAATAACATCAGTTACAGAACCTGCATCAACTAAACGATCTAAATCTTCATATAATGAACCGGAAGGAAGTAACAAATTAGATGTTTGTTCATTATTATATCCTACTTCTTTAGCAGTTAATAATGCTTTAATATTAGCAATATCAGTTTTAGTAGCTAAAACGTCAAATGAATCCTTAATTTCATCAGGTGCAATGGTTGCAAGATATTGGTAAGTATCTGCAAGATGTGTATCTAATGATTTTTCAATTGAGTATTCATTTATGTATGGAGCATAATCTGGCAATCCTCTTAAATAATTTGTAAGTTCATCAATAGAATCAGTTTCTATGATTTCTGACATTTGTTTATCATCTAAAAGTCTACCTTTTCTTGCTCTGACCTTAGCAATAGGGTTGAGATAAGGATAAATATCTAATATAGGTCTACTAGTAACAACAACTACAACAGCACCAACAATTAATATAGCAATAATTACACCTACAAGGAGTAATTCATTAGAAAGTCCTAATTGTGTTATTAAAGTAGCTATTTCATCAGCCATATATTCTCACTCCTATCTAAATAATATTTGAGCAACTTCACTACGTAATGATTGTTTGAATCTAGATTCCCTAGCTTCAATAGTATTATTTACTTCGATATCTCCATTTTTAGTTTTAACAATAGCTCCACCAATAGTATCTATTGGCTCACCAAATTCTAAAGTAGTAGTTACATTAGTGTCAGAAGATATATTACTAGCCATAGAACTTAAAGCACTTTGGATTTTAGTTTTATCTGTTTCTTTAGTTTGAACGATTAAATCTCCACCACCGATTTCAACAGCAGCTTCTTTTATTAGTTTATTTAATGCTTCCACATATTTTGGATCAGCAGTAGATGCTAAATCTTTTAAATCGCCCATAGCTTTATCAAAAGCCATTTCGATAACTTCTTCTTTAGCCCCTAACTCATCTCTACGTTGATTCATTCTAGCTTCAGAGATAATTTGTTGATGTCTCATGTTAGCTTGTTTTTCACCATTAGCAATAATTTTAGCTGATTCTTTATCTGCATCAGCCTGTCCATTTGCTATTATAGCATCTGCTTTGGTTTGAGCTTCTTGAATTATTCCATCAGCTTTAGTTTGAGCCTCAGAGTTTATGTTAGAGACAATTTTATCTGCCCCAGAACTCATTTCTTGACCTCCTAATCACTTATAATATTCCACCGAATACCATGAGTAAGATAGCAATCAAGAAACCGTAAATAGCCTGAGTTTCAGGTAATGCTGAGAAAATAATACCTCTTGCGAACATATCATCATTTTCAACAATTGCACCTACAGATGAACCTGCAACAATACCTTGACCCATACCGGAACCAAGACCTGCAAATCCAACAGCAGCACCTGCACCAATAGCAACAATACCTACAGCAGTGGATAATCCTTTACCTCCACCACCAAGTAATCCTGAAAATACTAATAATAAGATAGCAATCAAGAAACCGTAAATAGCCTGAGTTTCACACAAAGCTGCAAAAATAATACCTCTTGAGAACATATCTCCATCTTCAGCAACAGCACCTACAGAACCTGCAGCTGCCATTCCTTGACCTAAACCTGATCCTAAACCAGCGAAACCGACTGCTACACCAGCACCAATAGCTGCTAAAGCAGTTCCTAAGACAATTTCTACCATAATTTATTTCTCCTTAAATTATATCATAATTTTGAAATTAATTTTATTTTAAATATTAAAATTGTAAATGAAAAATCTATTTGTTAAGTTTTGTAAATTTCCTACCTGCTTTGAAAGCTTCAAATTTGTTTTTTCCACCCATGAAGAATTGAGCAAAGAATTCTACATAGTTAAGACGTAATGCATTAACACCAGCACCTAAAGTTTGGAAAAGCCAGTTAAATATATGGCCACCAATGAATACGATGATAGCAAGAATAATTCCAATATATGGAATCATAGTACCACACATTACAGTAAGAATGTTTACAGCCATTGCAATACCTGCGGTAGCTAAACATAATGCAAGTAACCTAGCAAATGAAAGGACATCTCCCATATAACTGAAGAGATCCATAATTCCATAAGCTCCTCCTCCCCAGAATAAGAGACCGAAAGCAGCGATTATGAAAATAGCTCCAATTATTATTCCAATCATTCCAATTGCAGGTAACATGTATCCGAGTGCTAAGAATACAATACCTATTTCTAAAACGAACCAAACAATTTGATTAGTCCAAGCATCTTTTTTATTACCATATCTGTAATTGTTGATAGCACCTAAAAGGAAACCGATATTAAGATAGACCAAACCAAGAATAATTGCAATAACTAAAATTACTGCTGCATTGGTAAATGCATCTAAACAGGTGGTTGGAAGTGCTCCCATACCTAAAACTCTAGATGAGAAATCTCCCAGTAAACCATTAGTCAAAAGACCTAAAACTATAGCCCATAAACTTGAAGCCATAAATATTTTACCAAAGTCTTTTGAGCTTTCACTATTTCTTCCAAGACCCCTATATAATACAAAGTATCCAACTAAAAAGTTTAACAATCCATACATTGCATCAGTTAAACAGAACCCAAAGAATAATGGGAATGTAATAGCTACAAATAAAGTTGGATCAACCTCATTATATTTTAAAGGTGAATACATATCAACTAATATTTCATATGGTTTAACGTATCCAGAGTGATTTTGAAGAACAGGTACATCTTCACTGTCATCTGGAACTTCTTCTTCCTCTATAACACAATATCCATCACTTGCAGTTTCAATAAGTTTTTTAGTTTCTTCTGCTTTTTTAACTGGTACCCAAGCTTCAAATACCTTAGAGTTTTTAGTTTCACCGAAACTAGTGTAGATCTCATTTTTATCTTTTTCATTCTCTAGTTGTTCTTTTAAAGCTAAGATATCGTCATCCCATTTTTTAGCAAGCTCTTTAAATTGAGTTTGTAACTGGGTTTTTTCATTAGCAATAGCAGATAACCTAGCATTAGCATTAGCAATGAAATCAGAAGGTTTACCTTCCATACCACTAACATCTAAATTATCAAAACCGAATTTTCTAAGTGTAGAATAGACAGTGTCTTTATATTCATTAGAACTAATTACAATAAAACTATTAAAAGCTTCATCAGAATTAGTTTCATCAATTACAATTTCATCAGTTATTTTATTCAATTCTGCTTTTACTTCAGAAGCAGATTCAACAGCAATCCTTCCAACTATTGTTGAAGTAGTATTAGTGTCTGCTAAAATACCTAAGTCATAATTAAAGTTAATTAATTTTTGAGCAACGGTAATTTTAGAATTTAATCTACTTGCTTCAGTGTCGAGAGCGGATAATTTATCCTGTACTGGAGATATTTCAGTACTAGCATCATCTAAAACAGATTCTGCATAGATTATCAATGCATCAGTATCCATAGGTTCCACATTTTTAGGAACAATTAATTCTGGATTAATTAATGAATGAATCTTATCTTTCTTACTTGTATTAAACATTAAAGCATTTGCAATTGCATCAGAAAGACTAGTTGTTTTCATTAATAATGATGATATTCTACCAGTTTTAGATGTGGATTTAGCAGGAGCTAATAGTTCCCCAATTTCAGGATCTTGTTGAATACGTTCTGAAATATCATCAATTTGAACAGTACCCGCTTCATGTAATTCATCAATTATTGAAGGAGCATACTTATCCAAAGTGACTATTTTAAGTTTACGCATTCTTTCAGTTTGAAACATTATCTCACACTACAACAATTTTTCAACAATAACAGAAGCTGCTTCATCAACATTCACTGAAGATTTAGCTTTGATAGACTCAACATTTTTTTCAGATTGAGCTTTAATTTGTTCAGCCTCTTTTTTAGCTTCTTCTTCTGAATTTAAAACAGTGACCTCAGCTTCATGTGATGCATTGCTTTTAGCTTCTTCCATTAATTGGTTAGATTTAGCAGTAGCTTCATTAATTAAATCTTCAGATTTAACTTTAGCATCTTCCACTACTTGAACAGCATCACTTTCAGCCTTTTTAATCATTGAGATAGCCTCTGATATTTCTGCCATTTTTTATCACCATGGTATTTAAAATTTTATCTAGATTATAATACTCGATTTTAAATAAAAATCCAACTCTAAATAAAACACATAAAGTTCATTAATAAAATTCAATAAGTTTCAATTTATTAATACAAAAGAGATTTTTAAAAAAAAGTTAAAAAAAATTACTTCTTTTTACTACTATGATAAAAATATCCTAGTAATCGTGGAGGTAATTTCTTCATATATGCTAAAATTGAAATAGCAATCAAAACAATACCAAATACTAAAAAAACATAATTATAAGGATTTTCCAAAAACATATAACCTAAAATAGCGAATAATATGCCTTCACAAAATAACATAGCCTTATTCCATTCTGGTTTATATGAGACCAATGGAAATGCTACTCCCACTAAACAAACAAGTACAGCAGTAGCTAAGTTTTCACTAGTAAAAGGTTCGCCTAGATAAAATGGAGCTATCGCTAAGCTAATCATAACAAATAAGAAAACAATTGAGTATATTTGCATCCTTTTTTGATAAGTCATCTGAACCATATTATCTACCTAAAAACCTATTTTATACTAAAAATAATTTTCTCTTATTTATCATATTATTAATATATTAATTTATTTAATTTTTAATATAATAAATTAACTATTATTTCCTAAAAAATTAGAAAAAAATATGAAAATAAAAATTTTAAAATATTAAAAATTTACAATTAAAATTTTGTTTAAGATAATTTAAATATTTTTTTAAAAAAAATCTGATAGTTAAAAATGAAAATTAAATAGGATTTTAAGAGATTTATTATAAAAATTTAAACAAATACTAAGAATATATATAAAAAATTATATAAAAAATTGATAAATACATTATGCTGTCTATTTAATAAAATAATGAAATTAAATCATCTTACAATAAAAAACACAGAAAACTAAAAAAAAATTATTTGGGAAAATAATAGAAAAATCTATAAAAAATGTTTTTAAAGAAACATATCAAAATAATAACTACCATATATATGAAATATATGAAAAATCAATAAGAAAATAGTTTTTTGAAATTTTAGAAAAAAAGCTTTAAAAATTCAGGGATAGTTTCTAAAATCTTTAAGAAAACTTTAAAGAAATTAATAAAAAAACCAAATTAGAAAATAGTTTATAAAAATTTTAGGAAAATCCAAAAAAGGAGTAAGAGAAATCAAGAAAATGAACCCCTGTTTAAATCAATTTCATTAAATTCATCAAAATCTAATTTTTCACCATCATTTTCAAGTTTTGTTGTAATTAAAACATACTGGGAATTTCTATAAAAGGCATATAAGAATAGAGCTAAATTTCCAAATAAAAACCATGCAGTAAGAGTAGCTGCAAGTATAATGCAAATTAAATGTGCTACCCAATTACCATATGCCCTTTTATAAAGAAATGAAAAATTATCTCCATATGAATGTAATTTAAAATTATTCTCCTCAAGAAGATCTGTAAATTTATCTAATTCTTCTTTATTTTTAGCATGTATTGTAAGAGGTTTCATTAATCTCAACTACTTAATATCTTTTTAAATAAATAATAAACATTAAAACATTAATCAATTAAAAATTAAATGAATTCACCATTGACAAACATAGCATTCAATTATATCCTTAACTGATTAATAATATTCAAGGAAATAATATTAAAAAACCAAAGGTGAAATAATCAATACTCAAATTAAATATATTCACTTATATCATTGGCTGTTTTTTTATCTTGAATTCTTGGACCTGCATCAATATGTCCTAGTGGAGTAAATAATAATGGAGTGTATTTATCTGAGTTAATTAATTCCTCAGCTGCATCTGGATTAAATGCTCCAATATAACATGTGCCTAATCCTAAACTTGTTGCTGCAAGAATGATGTTGTCCATGACAATAGCTCCATCTATATCAGCAAAGTTTTTATTATCATACTTACGTGTCCAAGCATCTTCTTTTGAAACTGCAACACATAATACAATTGGTGCTTGTAAGAACCATTCTGAAGAATAAACCTTCTTAAGAGCATCCCTATTTTTATCTGTATCAATCACATAAACTTTAAAAGGCTGAAAGTTTACTGCCGTAGGGGCTTTTGCAGCTGCATCTAAAATTTTATCTAAGTCTTCTTTACTAACTCCCTCATTGGTAAATCCGCGTACACTATATCTTTTATCAATTACATCAAAAAAATCCATATTTATCACCATTAAATTACTTTCTATCCTCTACTTGTTTATTTTCAAATCCTGTATAAGTGATATCATCCAATTCACAAAATCTTCTAAATTCCTCCTCATCCATTTTCTCCTCATAACTATGGGCAACTAAACCTGGAAGTCTGCCTATCATAAATACCCCTATACCTAACTCAGGATTAAAACCTAAATCTGAAAGAATAGCTCCATTAATACCATCGACATTTAATGATATACCCTTTTTTTCCCTTAATAATTGTTCCATACTCAAGGCAAGTTTAACATGCGGACCTAAACTTCCTTCTTTAATAACCAAATCAATTAATTTACGTGCTCTTGGATCCTTATCATGGTATCTATGACCAAAACCGGGAACTTTCTCATGTTTTGAAATCTTCCCACATACAATATCCAATGCTTTATCTGTGATTTGGGGATCATCCAAATCAGGATCTCCAGATATATGTAAACTGTTAATTCCATCCTGATACATTATCATAACTTTCTCAATAGCTCCAGCATGATGATATCCGAAGGATAGTAAACCACCAGCAACTGCATTATTAATTGGAGAACCACTTGAAGATATAATCCTTGCAGTCTGGGTACTTGGAGGTGTTACACCATGATCACAGAAGGAAACAAGTACATGATTTAATAATCTACCTTCTTTTTTACTAGGTAATTTACCTAAAAGTAATAAATATACCATTTCACTATAGCTTAGATGCTCTATTAGATCTACTTGATTGTAACCTCTTGTAGAAATCTTATTAGGTTCTACCTTAGTAATTGCAGTAGTAAGATTATGTTCTGGAATTTTAAACTTATTATGTACTTTTTTATTCTCCAAGTTTATACCTCACATTAGTTTATAAGATAATATAAGTATCAATATCTAAATTTATAAAATTTACCTCTTAAAAAATAGAAGTTATATTTTAATTGTTGAAATACGAGGTTCAACAAAACAGCAGGGTCTTGCACATACTATTCTAACACCACTTGCTCTTTGAGGACCGATATTTAAAAACGTCCCTAAAACAGTTGTATGACCTTTAAGACCCATAGGACCAATGTTTAATTTATTCAATTCATCTGTGATGAAGTTTTCAGTTTTACTTTGGTAATTTAAATTACCATAAACCATAGCCTTTAACATTAGATGACTTGCCTCATAATGACTTCTTCCAATACCAATTGCAGGAATGGAAGGTGTGCATCCCAACATCTTAAGAGATTCTTTAAGCCAATCAATTGTTTCATTTATTACGATTCTTCTATCATGCTGATGATAAACCCTATATGTTTTAGAACGTATTTCAGGTCCACCACCTAAAAGTAATATATGAATGTGTATCTGATTTTCTAAATCCTTGGAATAACCATTATTATTTTTGTCAAAGGAATCAATGGAAATAGGTGCCGGCAGCATCATGGAAGGCTCATCATACAATCCTTTGGATTGCTCAATTCTCTCTAAAGGATTTCCTTTAACAGCCATAGGACGTCCCGGTAAATCATCCAAACCTTGTTTCAAGCCTTCCCTAATATCTTTTATAAATCCCTCTGGAAGGGATCTGTTCTCACCTAATTCTACCAATATATGAGGAATACCTGTATCATCACATAATGGGAGTCTTCTTAAAGATGCAATTGATTCATTTTTAATCATTTGTTCTAATGCCCATACCGCATTACCATTAGAAAGTTCCTTCTCCAACTTTAAAGCTCTTTTAAATCCGTCAATTCTATCTTGACTATAACTTGTACTAGCTTTAATAACCCCATCTGCAACCTTATTAATTAAAGACATAATTCACCATAATATTTTAAATAAACAGACCATGAAAGATCAATTTTCAGGAATAGCCAAATCCTTTGATGCCTGAGGTGAGATTACTGCATCAGGACAGTATTTATCTATTACCCTTTTTACAAGCTCTACTTGTTTTACTCTTTTTACTGCATCTTGACTTGTTGTATCCCATGAATGTGTTTTTGCAACGGAACCTCCCGTTTTAAGATAAATTGGAGCTGCCACTTTTATCATACTTGGAACCTCATAATGACGTATAAAACCTCCAGAGGATTTAGGGTTTTCTGTATGAACATCCATAGGTATATTAATAGCAGAACGTATAGATGCGAGCATAGGTATTTGAAGATCCCTTACAGGATTTAAAGAATTGAGACCAATTGATTCGAATAGTTTAGCACTTGCAGGGTTTGAACAGCCTGCATGGGCAGACAATTTAAAGTGTAATGTTTTTGGAAGTTGACCCTCATTTCTCATTTTAGATAAAACATATAAAAGACCCTCATCATATAATAGTATTCCACGGACTCCAAGAGAGACTGCCCTTTTAACATCCTCAATTGCATATACTAGGTTATCATAACCTCTAAGCCTATATCCTATACGAATACCTTCCTTAGTATGAACGCTTGCACTTGTATCATAAGTTGCCCTTGGACCTACAGCTAAAAACAACTCCACTCCATTAGATCCCGCTAAATCAACCATTCGACTAATTTCATCATCAGTTAAAAACATGATTCCTTTAGTCTGTGTAATTCTATGAATAAAGATATCTTTTTGTTTACATGTTTTTAAAACCGTTTCAAGAGCATTTACAGATTGAATTCCCGGTATTTCTAATCTATACTGACCTTTATCATTAAAACGTTTTGAAGATACATAATTAGAATCTTGTTCTTCAATACCTAATCCTTTTAAGAAATTCTTTGTATCATCCATCATAATATTTCCCCGATTTAACTTATCACCAAAATTAAATTCTAGTATTCATAAGAATCAATTAAAACATTAATTAATTCATCCATCTTTGAAGATTCCATATAATCAATCTTATTTAATTTTTGAACTCCATAGGTTGGATTTAATTTTCTGAATTTATCAATAACCTCTCCAGGACTTACTGGATTATGTTTATTTCCTTTTGAATAGATGGTGGTGTGTTCAAATGCTCCACCTCTAAAACTTTCATTTAGATTAATTTTAACATTCGCCGGACGGGCACCTGCCTCTAAAGAATCGAATTCCTTTTTATCATGAATAATGATTTTAGGAGCTAAGATTTTAATCTCTTTAACCTTTTCATCCTCAACCTCATCAATATCCTTAAAAAGACCATCCTCAATTAAATAATTAATCTTTGTAAGACCAACCTCACCACATACCAATGCAATTGCCACCGCATATGGAAGTGATTGTCTTAATTCTTCTTTATTATGAGGTTTATAATTATCATGTTCTGATGCAATCTTATATGTAAATATTTCAACGGATTCAATTACATCATATTGTTTTTTAATTATATTATGCAGATACAGACTTGACTCAATAGCTGAGTGGATATGTCTACAGAAAGGATATAATTTAAAGTAAACATCATTAGTTTGAAGGAATTTGCCAAAATCATTCATATATCTGTTAATTTTATTTGAATTAACCTCTTTTAATGTCTTACCAGAACGTATATCCCCTATTGCCATAGCCTTCAAGAAACCCTCATCACCATCGATAATAGACTCAGGACCTGTAAATCCATTATATGCCAAGAATGCAGAGACAATTCCTGCTCTTGCAGCATTACCTGAATGAAAAGCTTTAGCCATAGTTCCCTGATGATCTGATTCTAAAAGTCCTGCAGACTGTGTTCCGCAAAGACCTAAACATTGTATTGTTTGATAAAAGTTTAATCTTAAAATCTTACTTGCAACAGCACCAGACACATATGTACCTATTGTTCCGGTTGAATGAAATCCCTGATTTCTATGATTCGGATTTGCAATGGAACCAATCAATATTCCAGTTTCATAACCTGCAAGAATAGCCTCTATAAATTCCTTACCATTAACTTCCAACTTACGGCTCAATGCAATAGCAGTTGAAAAGGCGACGGTTCCAAGATGTACAGATGCCACATCATGACCATCATCCAAATCAAGAACATGTGAGGAGGTACCTAAAAACATTGCATCAGTTAAGATTGAATTATCATAATTATGGTCCATAAGACTAAATGAATCTTTTAAAATCTGAGGAGCCATTTCATTGCGTCCCCTTAAATACACACCAATATAATCAATAAAAGCTAGTTTAATCTGTTTTAAAGCATCATCAGATATACCTTCATATTTTAAATTTACAATAAAATCAGCAATTTTCTTTACAATCATAAAAAACACACAGACTAATTAGATAAATAATTTTTAAAAATGATTAATTAAAATAATATTAATATTTTGTAAACTATATTAATTAAATTTTTAGTTATAATATTAAGAATAATAAAAACCCATTCAGATAAGCAAATCCCTAAAAAATAGTCCTAATATAATTTAGATTATGAGGATAATTGGAAATCATTTAATAAAAAATAAAAAAATCACTGAAACCGCCAGGTATTTAAAAACATTTATAGAGCATTAAGATTAAAATAATCGAAAATTGTAAAATAAAAATAAAAAAAATTAGCAAAAACAGCTAAACACACTTAAAAACAAAATAATAGCATTTAATTATGAAGATATTTGAAAATCAAATAACAGATTATTAGAAATAGCTGAATCTTTAAAAATTGCTTTAAAATAGTTTAATTTAAAAATAATAAAATATAAAATCCTAATTTAAAACAAGAAGAAAATAGGATTAAACCATATTTAAATAAAAAATAACCTAACATTAATTATTTAAATGGTTTTTAAAGATATGTCCCTCTCTCATTACCAGTTTAATATTGTCTTTATTTTTAAGATATGATATATCATCTAAAGGATTTTTATCTGTAAGAATTAAATCAGCATCATGATGTGGTCTAACTGAACCAATCCTATCGTCCAGACCTAAAAATTGGGCTGCCTTATAGGTACCTGCACTTATTGCCTCCTTTTCACTCATACCGATCTTAGTTAAATTCTCAAGTTCACCTAAATTAATACCATGATCCACTACACCACAATCCGTACCCATTAAAAGATTCACACCTTCTTCATATGCTGCAGTGATATTTTCAGAATGTACCTTAACAACATCCTTAAGTTTTTTAATATTGCCCTTGTTAACCCTATAGGATTCATTTGGATTCTTATATAATTCTTTATGGACAAGTAAAGTTGGAATTATACTCATATTATGCTCTTTAATCTCTTTTGCAGTTTTTCTATCTACAAAAGTACCGTGTTCTATTGAGGACACACCTGCTGCAATACAATTTTCCATTCCTGCTATTGAATGACAATGCGCTGCTACCTTGAGATGATTAGCTCTTGCTTCATCAACTATGGTTTTTAATTCTTTTTTATTGAATTGTGGATTTTGTGGAAAACCGTAAGCACTTAAAACTCCACCTGATGCCATGACTTTAATAAAATCTGCCCTTGCACCAATACAATCCCTTGTCATTTTAAGTACATTACCCTCACCATCACCAATACATCTAGGCATTCCAGGATAGGATATTCTCATATCATGACCTGAAGGTTCCGTATAATCAAAATGGCCCCTTGTAATAGACAAAGGACATACACTAATAAGGGTCTTAGGTAGTGGAAATCTAAATTGTTCTGATTCCCTTTTAAATCCAATATCTGCAAGACCACAATCCCTGACTGTAGTTACGCCACATTCAATGGTATCTTTTCCATTTATAAGACCATTATAAAAATAGGTAGATAGCGGATTTCTCATATTATCCTCATAATGAAAACCATTAGCCATTAAATGAGTGTGCAAATCAATAAATCCTGGAAGAATATACTGATTATCCCCATCGATAACCTTAACATCATCATCAACTTTTATATTTCCTGAAATCTCTTTAATTTTCCCATTACTAATCAAGATAGATGTATCTAAAAGATCATTGTAAGTCGAATCTATGACTATTACATCTTTCATTAATATATCATCCATAAAAACACCATTTTTATAAAGCTTATGATTAATTATAATTATATTTAAGATTAGTTTTATTAGTTTCTATAAAATTATTAATATTTTACAAAAAGATTTTTTAAGTCTTAGATTATAAGATTTGAAAGTAAAAGAAGATTAAAAAGTTTAAACTATAAACTATCAAAAAAGACATCAGATACTTATTTTTAATTTAAGTAATTTAAATGTGAAAAATTAAATATTTAAGAAATTTCATTAAAAAATAAGTTTTAAAAAGAGGGTTTAAAAATGTTTAAATTGCACCTGTACCCATCAATACAAGTTGAGCAATAACGGCAGAACCAATAAATGTACCTAATATAACAAAACAGGTAACAATAGCTCCTCTCCAACCTAACTTTTTAAATTGATCCCAATCTCTTCCAATTGAAATACCAACATAACCAAGGTATACAGTAACGATTGAAGTAAGTTCAACATTATTAACATAGGTTACAATAATCGGAGATAATGGACACCAAGGCATTGAAAGAAGCATACCGATTATACTTACATATAAAATTGAGGATATATGATGTGGAAGTACACGTTCTAGAATAACACTAACAAATGCCATAGCAGATAGGATTAACATTCCAATAAATGTAAAGTAAAATGATCTTCCTGTTGAAACATAATTTCCACAGGTTACAATAAATGAAAAGATTACAAATAGAATAATCCAATCACTAACCCTTTTTAATGTAATCTTATTGATTTCCTTACTTAAATCATGGTTTTTCATATCTTCGTCTTCATAACTTTGAGAAGGTATTGATGCAGGAGTAGTTCTACCAATCTTAGGTTCCAACCAGTTATATAATTTCTCAGTTAGAGGTATTCCAACAAACATTGTAAGATAAATACCGAAACAGAAAGAAATTAGATTTGAAAAACCTGAAAATGCCATTATGGTATCTTTCATATCTGGAAAGATTGCAGTTAAAGGTGCAAGTGCAGCTGCATTCATACTTGCACTACCTACACCACTTGCCATTGCAAGAGCATAAGGGTGGAAAGGTAGAGATGCAGTAAGACTTGAGACTAAACTAATGAAAACAGTACCAATAATAGTACCTATAACATAAACAGTTAAAACTCCCCTGGTTTCAGGAGATTTTGTACCATATTTATCAAGAATCATACCAATATTAGGTTCCCTACAAATAGAACTCGTCATACCAATACTTTCTCTTTTAAATCCTAAAAGAAGAGCAATCGGTAAAGCAAAAAATATAGTTCCTAAATTACCAAATTCCTGTAATATAATAGCCGGACCTACATTAAATAAAAGTTTTAAAGCTTGACCACTTGATACTGCTAATTTAGCAAGAAGTGGAGTCATAAATAATAACATTAATCCTTCTGCAACTTTTGATTCATGATTTCCAATAAAAGTAATTGGTTTTGCAAGATAAAAAGCCAATCCTATAACCATTGCATAAAGTAATGGCATAATAACAATACTCACATCACCAGACAGATTGAATTTCTTCATCCCAATCCATTCAGCAATGATAACCAAAAATAGTACTACAATATGTAGTTTATATTCCATCCATGGTCTTATTTTACGATCCCGAGATGTTGATTCCTTACTCATAAATATACCCTAATAAAAATTTAAAAAAATAATATTAATTCAGGATTGATAATATTATTCTAAAATAGATTAAAATATTATTTATTCTTTTAATTTATAAACTAATCTATTTTAGAAAATAAAATTCCCTAAATGTGAATAAAATTTAGTATAAAATGCAAAAAATGAATAATACTTCTTATTTTGAGAACATATACTTAAAACTAAATAAAATATAAATCTAGAAAAACAAAAAGCAAATAATAAATCGATTATAAAAAATATTAAAATAAAGTCATGATACCTAAAAATATAGAATTTAAAATCAATATTAATAAAAATAAGCAATATGAAAAGATTAAAAAAAATTAAAAAATTAAGCACTTTAAGAATTTTAAAAAAAGGAATTAAGTTTTTTAAAAACACAGAAAAATAGATAAAAGTTGATTAGATAAACTAAATATTTCAAAAAAAATTAACATAATATATCAATATTCAAGAAAAATATTATAAAAATGAAAAAAAGATTAAAAAATATTAAACCACTAAACAAAAAGTGAAAAAACTAGACAAAAAAGGAACAAGGATATGATGAATCTAATCACTTAAATTCATACGAACAAGAGGTTTTGCCAAATGTCTACGTGCAGATACAGGAGTCTCATAGAATTTTCCCTCTTTTAATTGACGATTAATTTCATAAGGAACTTTAGAGGAATCTCTTAATAGATATCCACAATGTTTACACTTAAATCCTTTGTTATGACCTGCAGAACTTAAAGTTTTACCACATTCAGGACATTTTGGATTTCTATAAGCAATATTATTCAATTTAAGAACCTGAAATTTTTCAATATTAAATGTGTTTTCCTTTCCAATACCGCCATATAACTTAACTTTATCCTTAGGTCTTAACCTGGCAACAATTTTTCTAAAATCTTTGGTAGGTTCATAAGCAGCACATTCAATGGAACCACTTTCATCCCCAAGTGTAAAAAATAGATGTCCTCCTTCAATAGTGTGAGGTTTGTCTTTAACGAAACCTTCAACAATATATGAACTGTATTGTTTCATGGAAGCGATATCCTTAGCATCCTCCAGATGCATATCAGTATGTTGATTCGTTAAATAAATACAGTATCTTTCCACTTCCTCACCATTAATTACAATTTTTTGGGCTTTTTTAAGACTTTCAGGATCGTTTGCTCTAATACCGTAAAGTACAGGACATGGAGTATTAGGTTCAATAGCCAAATAATCGCCATCAATATTCTCAAAGGTATCTGTTAATTTGTCCATCTTAACAACAGAATCATAATCAATATGACGTTTAGTACCTCTATTTTCCTTTAACCTATATGCCAAAAGTTCATAGGTATGATCTGTAAGTTTACATGACATACTTGCAATAGATCCTATAATACCCCTACCTTTTTTAAATTTATGGATCTCGGCACCGATATGCTCTGCAAATTCCTCAGCCTCTTCAATTGTAATAATTGAATGTAATGCTTTATATGCAAAAGCCTCCATTTCATCGGTGATTTCACCGTCATAAAATACTACACCAGGATTAGTGTTATCACAATCAAACATTGCAAGCTCTTCAACTGCATCCAAAATAATCTTTTTAGCCTCATTTAAATCATGATCTTTAAACTGTTCTTTAGGAAATTTAAATGAAACCCCACCATTTCCACGTGTTTTGAATCTAGCAAAAGGGTTTAACCTAATGAGTCTAGGATAACCTTCAATAGTAAACCCTTTATCCTTCAATCTTTGAATTACAAGTGCACAAAGATAGGTAGTACACATTCCGTCTGGTGAATCAGTATCATCAATACCTACATAAATATAACTTATACTAACACATCCAAAAAAATTAATAATATTAATATATTGTATATTATACCTTATATAATAATTTCATAAATATCATTAATTAATCAAAGGTTAAATTAGTAAAAGACCGAAACAACGACTAAAGAAAACACAAAAACCAAATTAAAAGATTAAAATAGAAATTAAAAATCAAATATAAAAAACCATTAAAATGACGAAACACCATTAAAAGAGGATTTGAAAAAATAATTAGCTATTAAAAAAAAATAATAGAAAAGATGAATTAATTTAAATTTACCACTTAAAAAATAGAATAAATAAATAAGGAAATTTTCAATTTATATAATATATTCACTAAAAATAAAAAATCCTTTTAAATAGAAACTACATAATATATTATAATAATATTTTTATTCATGAGGTGATTCCTATGGCTACAAGTAGGAATATATTAATTCAAGAAATAAGTCAATTATTAACTACAGAAGGATTTCAAACATCAAATGTTTATGAACAGAGCTGTTTTGATATGGTGGCTCGTCGTAAGCTTTTGCTTTTACTTATGAAAGTTCTTGTTAATATTGATAGTGTTAATGAAACCCATGTAAATGAAATTAAAAAAATATCAGAAGTTTTCTTGGGAAGCCCATTACTTGTTGGACTTAAAACAAGAAACCGTCCATTAGAAGATGATGTGGTCTATGAAAGACATGGTATTCCAGCGGTCAGCCTTGGAACATTTAAAAACATGATTATATATAACGAATATCCGGAGGTATTAGCAAACCGTGGAGGATACTTTGTTAATATTAACGGTAATCTTTTAAGGGAATATAGGGAAGAATATTCCTTATCACTTAAAGATTTAGCTGATTTAGCTCATGTATCCCGTGAAACAATATACAACTATGAAAACGGTAAGGTTAAGGCCAATATTGAAACTGCAATCATGTTAGAAGATGTTTTAAACACAAAGATAACATTCGATATTGATATTTTTGAACCTTATCAAAATCAAGAGGAAATAGCTACAGACAAAAACAATGACCTTGCAAAATTAGGTTTTGGTGTTGTAAATACAAATAAAACACCTTTCGATGCACTTGCAAAACTTAAGGACACCAGTCAAAATGAAAGTCCATTAATTGCAAATCTTGAGAAAAATAGAAATACTAAAACACTTAAAAAGATGGCAATACCACTTAAAGACCTATCTTTAATTACATCTTCTGATTCGTTCTTTGTAATAAATAATGAAAAATTCAAGGAATCAATCGACGGCATTCCTGTAATCAAATCATGGGAATTAAAAGAAGCAGATAACTCAAGCGAGTTTATTAAAATGGTAAAAGAGAGAAAAGATACTTAAATCTTTTCTTAAGTTTACTTTACTTATTTAATAATAGACCAAACGTTTCGTCGGCTTCACGTTCAGAAGCGGCACTTACGGTTACCATATCTGCATAATCTAGTTTTTCTAAAAAATCAAAGGCCTCTTTAGGGGACTGAATACCACAGGCCAATATTCTTGAAATAATTACTTTTTTATTAATTTGATTGAGCAATGTTTCTAACTCTTCCTGTTGCTCCTTTACAAAGAAATCAACATCCATTGTATATGCTATTTTATTTACTGGAACCATATAAAAATCAAATAAATCAAGGTCAATGCAATCATCAACTAATTGTCTGGATGTTTTAAAAGGACAAGATGTGATAATACCCGGAATTATGTCATGATCTTTAATTGCTTCTAAAACCTTAGCAGTATAGTCCCAATCATAACCGTCAACTAGAATATCATCAACTAACATTAAAGGAGTATCATAGTTAGATAATATTTCAATATCTGTTAAATAATCAACTTCTTCTCTTGCTTTTTTAAAATTAGGTGCTAGATAATTAACATCTGTATGGCCTACAGTGCCAATTATTTTCATATCTGCACCTTGATCTTTAGCAATATCAATTGCATCTAACAAACATGAATCATTAGGAATATTCATAGCCCTTACTCCTTTCTCATATGCTTTTGCAATAATGGATGCTATTTTTTCAGGGTTATTATAAATATCCAATTCATATAATCGTGTCCTATGTCCAAAATATCCCTCACAGGTCATAGGCGCATAACCTAAAACTGCTTTTGGAATCTCAACATCATTAAAAACCATATTATCATTAAAAATAATATCAACACCATAAAAAATTAAATTAATAAAAAAAAATTAAATAAAATCTTTAATTTAATATTAAATTATCGGATTATTAAAATTTATTATTAAACTTTAAGTAAAAATAAAAAAAGTGTTTGGAAATTAAAAAGGACAAATAATAAAATTATTATAACTATTCTATTTTCTTAGCCACAACAGCTGTACCATATGCTAAAACTTCCTGCATATTTGTAGAGATTGAATCAGAATCAAGTCTTACAGATATAATAGCATTAGCACCTAATTGTTTAGCATGACTAATACATCTTTCAATGGATTCCTCCCTAGATTCTTCCATCATCTGAACATACTGTTTTATCTCACCACCGAAGAGACCTTTGATTCCAGCACCTATATCTCCACCAACACCACGAGCACGAACTGTTAAACCATAAACAAAGCCTTTAATCTCCACTATTTCATAACCAGGTAAAAAGTTTGCACTTGATACTGGAAATTCATCTACAGAAACCATAATATCACCATTTTAAAATATTATAAAATAATATCCCATTATAAACAATATTTAAAAAATGTCCAAATGCAAGGTATTAAAATAGATTCTAGTATTTTAAAATAGCTAAAACTAATTTAAATTCCAAAAGTTTAGAAACATCAAAAATTTAAATATTAAGAATAACAAAGATTATTTTATAATATAAACTATTAATTTATATTATTTTAAATTCAATTATATTTAAATTTTACGTATAATATAAAATAAAATCTTAGAAAAAAAAGCAGATTAGATAATATTTCATTAAAATAAAAGCCAAAGGCTTTTAAAAATATCTAAGATGATATTTAAAACTATTTTATCAAATTAATATTAAAACAAATATTTAAATAATATTTTAAATATGACTTTTGTTTAACTAAATAAAATAGAGCTTATTTTTTATATTATTACTTATAGAGAAATTTTTAAAATATAGGTGAAAGGATGAAAGTACTTGTTGCTGATGCAATAGATCAAAAAGGTATAGATAGACTTAAAGAAGTCGCTGATGTTGTAGTAGATACTACCATTAGTCCAGAAGATTTATTAAAAACTATTAAGGAATATGACGGAATAGCTATCAGAAGTAGAACCAAAATGACTGCTGAAGTTATTGAAGCTGCTGAAAATTTAAAAATCATTGCAAGAGCAGGTGTAGGTGTAGACAATGTGGATTTAGATGCAGCTACTAAAAAAGGTATTATGGTTGTAAATGCACCTGAATCAACTTCAATCACTGTAGCAGAACATACCATGGGACTTATGTTAGCTGTTGCTCGTAAAATTGCAATTGCGGATAAATCTACCAAAGAAGGTAAATGGGAGAAAAAATTATTCAAAGGAATGGAACTTAAAGGTAAAACCCTTGGTGTAATTGGAATGGGTAGAATCGGTTCTCAAGTAGTAAAAAGATGCCAAGCATTCGAAATGGATGCACTTGCATATGATCCATACTTACCTCCCGAAGTAGCACAAGACATGGGAGTAGAGTTAACTGATTTAGATACAGTACTTAAAAACGCAGATGTAATTACAATTCACGTACCACTTACTCCTGAAACTAACCATTTAATCTCAACTGAACAATTTGAGATTATGAAGGAAAATGCAATTATTATGAATTGTGCTCGTGGTGGAATCATCGATGAAGATGCATTATACGATGCACTTAAAAATGATAAAATTGGAGGAGCAGCACTTGACGTATATGAAACTGAACCTCCTAAAGATAACAAATTAATGGAACTTGACAACATTGTATGCACTCCACATATTGCAGCATCCACTAAAGAAGCTCAAAAAGGAGCAGCAATAATTATTGCTGATGAAATTGCAGATTTATTCGCTGGTAAAACCCCAAACAATGTTATTAACATGCCTAGAGTAGATAACTCTGGATTAAAGGATTCTGCAAAATACTTAGAATTATGTGAAAAATTAGGTAGTTTCATTTCACAATCCATTAACGGACATATTAAAGAAGTTTCAGTTATTTATGGTGGAGAAATTAGCGAACTTTCCAATAAAGAAATATTCACAAGAACTGTATTACAAGGTATTTTAAACCCTATTTTAAGCAGTCCTGTAACTGTCGTTAATGCTCCTGCAGTAGCAGAATCCAGAGGAATTTCTGTAACCGAAGGTTCCAAAAAAGATGCAAAAGGTTACGACTCATTTATTAAAGTAACCGGTAAAACTGATTCTGACGAATTCTCCGCAGAAGGAACTGTTCTCTTTGAACCAAAAATCCTAAAAGTAGACGGTTACTGGGTAGATGTAAAACCTGAAGGAAACATGTTCATTGCTAGATACAAAGACGTACCTGGAACTATTGGCAGCATTGGCACCATTTTAGGTGAAGCTAATATTAATGTTGGAGTAATGCAAATTGGAAGAGACACCATTGGCGGAAATGCAGTAATGATTCTTACTGTAGATCATGAAATTCCTGAGGATGTCTTAGAAAAACTAGTTGCTCTTGACAATGTTCACAATGCAGTTAAAATTAAATTATAATTTTAACTTCCCTTTTTTATTTTTACACAATTAAATTTCAATTAAATCCATAACCCATGTCACTAATTTTTAAAGTTTTTACTAATTATATAATAACTTGCTAAGTAAAATTTCATACCAAGTAAATTAAAATTACTAATTTCATAATAATTTACTAAGTAAATAATATTTTAATATGTTCTATTTTTAATTAATAATCAAGGATATAATGATTAAGATTATTATTTTTAAATTTAAATGAAAATAAGTCATATAAATAGAAATTTAATAGAAAATAGAAGTTTATTATTAAAAATAAGATTATATTTAAATTAAATAAAAAAATTATAATATTTAATTAAAAAAAATAGAAGTTCACCATTAAGATAAGAATTATACTTGAAATAATATTAAATCATGAAAGCCAGTCAATAAAAATCAAGAAATATACCAAAAACAAAATCAATTATAAAAATCAGGAAATATACCAATCAGTATAAACAAAAGCAGTTAATAAAAAAAATATATTAAAAGAAAAAAAGAATTAAAGAAATATTAGATACTTATGCTAAAGGATTACTCTTCCTTAAAGTCATCTTCACTATTACATTTATAGTCAATATCCTGATCATTTTTTATAACAATTCTAGGAACTGGCATACCTGGCTCAAGATTAATATTAATTCCACGTTTAATATCACTGGCATTAATCTCAATTACATTATTATCATCAAGATCCTCTGGATTAATAGTTATCGGATTTTCAGAGGAATCAGATTGACCTGGTGATGGAATATAAAAAGTATTTTTATAATTTTTTGAAAATTCATCATAATCCGTTCTTTTATGAATATCATCAAAACTTTCAAGAAATTCCTCTTCTTCATCTGAGAAATTATCATCATCTGTAAGTATATCATCCTCATCAAAGAAATCAGAAAATTCCTCTTCTTTAAGATAGGAGTAATCACCTATTTCAAAATCCATTGGATTACCTCCCTTATCATATGCTTTAAAAGTTTCAATAGTATAAGGTAATCTTACAATCATGTGGAAAAATCCTCTTTTTGAAAAGGTTTCCAAATCAGCATCAGAGGGCATTGCACTAGGACCTGGATGTGAATGAACAGTACCGTAAAATTTAGTGTTTGGAGGTAACTGATCATAATGGAGAACTGCACCAGTATCAGAGGTTTCACCAGGAATAAAAATTAGTCCAGTAATATATAGCGCATTATCCTTTATTAGACCATCTAACATAGATAAAAATTCATGAGGATACGCCTTTTTTGCATAGTATATAACAGATTCTAAAACTTCTCTATCAACACAGACCTTATTAAAGGTGTTTGAATCATTATCATCTGATTTTAATATTTTTGAAATTAAACCCATTATATCTCTCCATAGTTTATTAATAAATCAAGATCATTAAATTTAAAATTAAATTATATTATAGAAATCATACTTACAATTTATAGATAATTTAAATTAATAAATATTTAAAAGTTATGAAAGAACTATATAAAAAACTATTAAAATTTTAGATATTTCTAAAATATGTTCTTATAAAAAATAGAAAAAATCAAAAATTTAATGAAAAGAAAAATTTTGTAGAATTAAGGGTTTTCTTCAATAATCTCCTTTTTAACAAAGAATTGTCTATCAAATTTTGGCAGATTAAAGTCCCTATATAGATATCTCCTTCTTTCTACAACCTCACTGTCAGTTTGTTTATCATATTTTTTAATAGTATGGAAGTTTCTATAAACAGCAAATCCCCTTTTCTTCCAAAGATCTATTTCACTAAAATCTATACCCTCATCGGATAGGATATCTATTATATCAGATAAACTTAAACCAAATAATTTTGAGGCAGCTACATCAGCAGGATAATTTCTCTTTAATGACCAAATTCCATAACCATTAATACAATTTCTCCAGGATTCATTTTGTCTCCATTTGAAGTATTCCGGGATTTCTTCATGGGATATAGGTACAATTCTTGAATCAAAAGAAATTGGTTTTCTAAAACCTAAAACTTCACCAGGTTCTTCACTA
Source organism: Methanobrevibacter sp. (assembly GCA_051876995.1). Lineage (GTDB taxonomy): Archaea > Methanobacteriota > Methanobacteria > Methanobacteriales > Methanobacteriaceae > Methanarmilla. The sequence goes on from JBJEIL010000122.1 coordinate 26,736, forward strand.
TTTTGAATACCTAAACTACGTTTAAATCTCTCATATTCATCATTAAAAGATGGATTTTCATTAAATAGTTTATTATTATCAATATTGAATTCGCAGATAAGCCTTGATGTTAAGGAAGAGGATGCGAAACTTGCAAATACGGAATCCAATTTCTCAACACGACCATTAAATGGAAGTTCATTTAACAATATATTTATCTCATCTGAAAAGGAGTAGACAAACAATGGCTGGAATTCATCTGCTATATCCAAACATACATCAGACATTGCTTTTGCAAAATGTACATCATATGGTTTTTCAAATTTTAAATCTGATGATAAAGTATGAAAATTACGACCATCTAAGCGAATAATTACCGGATTAATCTTTGAAACTTTTAAATTAGAATAAATTTCAAAATCTTTCATATTATTCATTTAAACACCTTAAATAATTTTATAATATTAGGTACCAATTACAAATGGCTCATCTAATTTCCTAAGTAATTTAATGGCAGATAGAGCTGCTAACATACTGGTTTTAGGATTTAACTTAGATGGGAAATTCATTGTTTCTGTTTTTAACTGTCCGAATTTACCACATACCTCTACTTCATGGACATTTCTAGTTACTTCAGGATCTACAATAATCTTTACATCAATATCCTTTCCGGATGCAAGGGACAATGCTGCTGCAACATTAATGTTCATTGGAAATTCCTTTACTGCCTGTGAAGCTTTACCTTCAAATAAAACCTCAACCTCATCCACATTTTTACCTAAAGATTTAGGAGATTTACGGGTGGTTAATCTGATATTGTCAATACCTAAAACAGAAGCTGCTTTAATAGCATCAATACCACCTACAGCTCCTGAAGGAGCGTATATTTTAGTATCATTTTTCTTAGCCGCATCAATTAAAGTGTTTCTAAAATCTTCATCCATAAATGCACCTACACTCATTGAAATCATATCTGTACCACTTTCAATGATTTTTAAAGCATTTTCCCTTACAGAATCTTGTGAAGCTGCTTCAAGTATTAAATCAACCTTACCGAACATGTCTTCTAGTTTTAAAAGAGCAATACCACCTGCAATATCTGCAAGATTTTCAGCTCGCTCACCATCTCTATCATAGAAATATCTTATTTCAATATTAGTATCATCAGTATTTACGTTTTGAACAATAATATTAGCTATGGCACCACAGCCAAGTATTCCAACAATCATCTAATCACTTCTAAAATTATCAAATCAATAAAGCATATAAAAAATTTAGCTAAATTAAAAAAATTAAAATAAAAAATATTATTTAACAATATAATTAAGATAAAATAATTAAAATTTAGTATCTATAAAAAAAGTATAAAAATATTATTTAATGAAAAATAATAAGATTATGCATTAGGAGCTTCTGGTTTTGGTACTTGAGGACCTGGTTGTTCCGGATTTTCAGAAGTCTCAGGATTAACTGGTCTTTGAGAATTTGGTCCACGACCATTTGGAATTTGTTGCCTTACATTAGGAGTATTAATTAACATAATATCCCCAATAGCTGTAACTTTATCAAAACCAATAGTAAGTAAACCTTCTTGATAAGATCTCATCTCATCTTCTTCAGGTACCATTTGAAGCCCGCTTCTTATAATTTGTCTAAATCCAACTTGTCTTTCATGTTGAGGTTCTAAAGCTCTAATAACTAATTTTGAAATAGTACCTAAACGAATATTAAGAACAACATCTTCTACTTTACCAACATATTTTCCATGAACTGTATAAATATCTAAATCACGAAGACTTGAAACTTCAACCATATTTTCACCACATCAATAATAATAAGAATAAATTATAAAATTTAATAATAAATTCAATGATTTTTTATACTAATAATAATATGTTTTATTCTTAATATAAATATTTTATCATATATTAATTTATAAATTTCAAAAAATCCACTATAAACAATGGTTTTAAAGAAAAAATAATTAATTTTATAAAAAAATTTAAGAAAATAATGCTTCTAATCAGTATTTTAAAAATAGAAAAATTCCATAATTTATAAAATATATTTTAAGAACAAACTTATCTTAACCTATAAAATATATTTTAAGAACAAACTTATCTTAACCAAATAACAGGTAAATAAAAAAAACACATCTACATTAAAAAAACTAAATCCAAAAAACCAAAACAAAAACCATATTAAAGTATATCTATTTAAAAAAATAAAAATATTATAATATGATTAATTTATTTATTTTTTATTAGAAATATTTTAGGAGATTGTTTATGTGGGATACATCTAAGGACTATAGAATTTTAATAGCTATAAAGTCACAGGAATTATATTTAAATACTGTTCAAACTGGAAGTTTTAGAGGAAATTGGAATAAAAAAGCTGCTATTGATGAAGCTAAAAATATGACCAGTACTTTCCAATCATTAAAGTATTCATACCTTGAAGGAGATAATTTAACAAACAGCGAGGATGTTAGTAAACTTGAGGAAAATGCAAAAAGGATTATAGAATTTTTAGGAGGGCCTGAGTGGAACCATAAATTCATAAATGCAGCACCTAAAGATGATAAAGCTAAAACAGAAGAAAACATTGCAAAAGTTAAATTCTTCCTGGATACAATCCTTGGACTTAGAAACAGATTAGCATATGGGCCAATTAATGATCCCATCATTGGTATTGACATCAGAGCCGGAGAGATAATGAGTGTAATGAAACATCCCAATGCAGATAACCTTATGATGTGTAATGTTAATATTGGAACAAGAGCTTTAAAGGTAATAACAAATGATAAAAATGTTAAAGAAGGAAATAAGGTAGGAGTATCCATACTTCCTCCACAGTCATTCTTTGGTGAAGTTTCAGAAGCTATGTTTTTAGGATATGACGGAAATATTTTAAAAGACGTTCAAGGGGAAATTGGTAAAAATCCTAAAGGCATCCCAATGGAATCATTAAATACAACTAGAAATTTAATAGACACATTTTTAGAAAAATAGAACAAACATTAAATATTTTCTTAAAAAATATATGTTTTTCAATATTTATATTAAAATTTATTATAAAATTCTTTAAACTTTAAATTTATTTAATTTTAATTAAAAAGTTTTCATCATATATTTATATCCACAAATACAAATTATAATATATAGAAAATAAACTTAAGGAGTATCTAAAAATAAATGGCAAATAATGAAGAATCACCAAATAAATGGAAAATACTTTTATCATTATCATTAGGATGCTTAATGGCTAGTATTAACACAAGTATTGCTAATGTATCCCTTCCAGATATTGGAATATACTTTAATGCTAGTGTAGGTCTTACCGGTTTAGTTGTAACCGGATACTTTATATCATTTATTGGTCTTGCGCTATTTGCATCAAAACTTGGAGACGGATACGGACACGATAGGATATTCAAGATAGGTGTTGTTGGAATGATTATAACATCTATCATGTGTTCAATATCACCAAGTATAGACATATTAATTTTAAGTAGATTTTTACAAGGAATTGCTGGTGCATTACTTCTTGCAAGCCCAATGGTTATTTTAGAAAAGGCTTTTGCAGAAAAGGATCTTGGAAAAGCTTATGGGATATACTCTGTTTCTGCAGCAGTAGGTCTTGCAATTGGACCTACCATTGGTGGTCTGTTACAACAACTCTATGACTGGAGAGCAATCTTTCTAATAAATGTTCCCTTAGGAGTTATAACATTCATACTAGCAATATACAGTCTTGATAAAATTGAAAGAATGAGAATTATTTGGGATATAAAAGGATTAACCACTGCTTTCTTTTCAATATTATTTGTAATTGGAACTTTAAACTTTATTGAGGATAGATATTTCCTATATGCAATTATTGGTGCAGTATTAACTGCGATTTCTGTTTTAGGATTTATTAAATCAGAAAAAACTGCTGTAGATCCATTAATTAATCTTCATTTATTTAGAAATAAAACATTTACAGCCAATACCATTAATCTTCATCTTGCATATATAGCAGAGTATTTGCTTATTTATTCCATCCCATACTTTTTAGAAAAGGTAGTACATGACGGACCTGGAATGGTAGGTGTAGTACTTAGTGCAGCACCACTTATCATGATATTTATAGC
>JBJEIL010000123.1:0-6346 GCA_051876995.1 Methanobrevibacter sp.
TTGGATAATTAAACTTTATTCATACTTATTCTTTTATCATTATTTTTTAAGGGATTCTATCTTTGTTTTTTAGTTTTTTGTTTTTGAGATTATTATTCCTATTTTTTTTAAACCGGTTTATATTTCATTTTGGATTTAATATCTCTATTTTTAATTCTAGTTATTTTTTAGCATTTTTTGATTAATTCTTTATTTTTATTTTAGTTTTACTTGATTTTTTTCTATTTTTCTAGATTGATTTAAGTTTTATTTTCAGATTTACAAATTTAATTTGGTTGAGTTTATTTCAATAATACTTTTTTTAAAATTCATACATAATTTTGAGATTTGTTATAATCAATTTTTCATATTTTGTTTAATTTTCAATATATTTCTATAATACTTATTAATTGTCTATTTTTTAGTTGTTTTTTTGATAGTTAATAAATTTTAAATATTAATTTAACCATAATATTAAATATAATATTTTAGGTGATTTAAGTGAAACAAGAAAAATTTTATAGTAATTCAATGGATATTATAAAAGAGGATTATCCTGATATATATGATACCATTGTAAAGCTTAATGAAACTGTATATTCTGGTAGTTCATTAGATTATAAAACTCAAAAATTAATTGCTATTGGTATTGCAGCTTCCAAATGTGATAAACAAGCTACCAGGAAACAAATTAAAAGTGGTATTAAAGAGTTAGGTATAACTAAGGAAGAAGTTATGGATGTTTTAAAAATAGTTTTATTAACTTCTGGAATGCCCGCATTTATGCATGCCGTAACAATCCTAAATGCATTAGATTAAATCTATTCTTATAAATTTTTTATTTTTTATTCTTTTTTTTTATATGGTTAACATAACATTTATATGTGATTATAACCAAAATTTTATTATCGTTGTAATGTTTACTATTTTTACTATGATTAATATTATTCAATGATTTTTCAAATATTAAAGAGTTTTATAGTTATCAACGATAAACTTTTTTGGGATTTATTCCCTGGATGTGGCTTTTAAGCTGAACAAAAAAGGTGTTTATTTATGATGTATAAATATATTAGAGATGCATGGAAAAACCCAGATGAATCTTATGTAAGAGAACTCATGTGGGAAAGAGCTCCTAAATGGAGAAGACAACCAGTTATAACTAGAATTGAAAGACCTACTAGATTAGATCGTGCACGATCTTTAGGTTACAAAGCTAAAAAAGGATATGTTGTAGTAAGAACTAGAGTAAGACGTGGTTCAAGAAGAAAATCTCGTTTCACTTCAGGTCGTAAACCATCTAAAATGGGAGTAAACAAGATTACTGCTTCAAAATCTATCCAAAGAATTGCTGAAGAACGTGTTTCTAAAAAATACCCTAACTTAGAAGTATTAAACTCCTACTGGGTATGGGCTGATGGTAAATTCAAATACTATGAAGTAATTTTAGTAGACCCACAAAGTCCTTCAATTAAAAACGATCACAAAATCAACTGGATTTGTGAAAGTCAACACAAAGACAGGGCTGGTAGAGGTTTAACTAGTGCTGGTAAAAAAGGTCGTGGTCTCTCCGTTAAAGGTAAAGGAGCTGAACACGCAAGAAGAGGATAATTCCTCTTACTTTTTTCTATTTAATTTTTTTTATTCTATATAATTTCTTCAATGGCTTTAATCCATTTAACTTTTTAGAATGATGTTTTTTTAATTTACTAAACTTACTTAACTTTTTAGAATTTTTTTAATTAAATACTATTTTTCATGATTTTAACTAATTTAAAATGATTTATATGATTCACAATATTAGATATCGATTATTTGTATATGAAAATGAAAATGAAGAAGAATTGATTAATGGTTTACATAATATTTTACCAGATGTAGTGCCGGAACTTGAAGAGGCAGAGGGAATGCTTGGTGAAGATGATAATATTTTAATATATTCTGGTATTGTGGATAAGAAAAGATATCTTAAGGATTTCTTATTTAATCTAATAAATCAATTAGATAAAGATCAGTTATTGAAACTATATGATGATTTGGAAAGAAAAATGGATGATCAATGTAATCTTTTCTTAAGGTTTTCAAAGGATGCGGCAGTAGATGAGAAATGGCAGATTGTTGATAGGGGAGATAGTATTCATTTAAAGATAAAAATTGCTGCTTATCCTGCTAAAAAAGACATTGCATTAAAAAACTTTGGTGAATATTTAATTTCCGAGATTGAGGCTAAGCAGGATTGATTTTGAAAAATTTAATCTTATCTTAAGACTTTCTTGGATTGAGCTAAACGGGATTATTTTCTAAGTAAGTTTTATTTGTCTTAAAAATCTAATTTTGGAAATATTTCTTCTAGATTAAAAATACATTTATTAAATTGAAAATCATAAATTTAATATTAATTAAAATTTAAGAATGATTTTACATGATATTCTATGATTTAAATCTTAAAGGTTCTGATTATAATAATGATTATAATTTAATTAAAGAAGCATATAATTTCGGTTGGAATTATTTAAATTTACAATATTCTCCCGAAGAGTTTCAAAATGCATTAGATTATAAAGATAAACTCATTGAGGATATTTCATCATTTACTTTTGAGGATAAACCTTTAGAGATTAATTTTGGTTTAAGTATTAACTCATCAAATGTAAATACTGTTAGAAAAACAGTAAATAGATTTAGAAACAGATCAGATTTTATTTCAGTTTTCGGTGGAGTTAATGAGATTAACAGGGCATCACTTGAAAATCGTCATGTCGATGTTTTATCCAGGCCTTACTATAAGAAAAGTGACTGTGGATTAAATCATGTTTTAGCTAAAGAGGCTTTTAAAAATCAGGTAGCCATAGAATTATGTTTTAAGGATATTTTAACTAACTTTTTATCCTATAGAGCTAAAGTTTTAGCTAATTTTAGGGATATTATTGCTTTACAGAGAAAATTTGAATTTCCTTTAATCATAACCACTGGTAGTGAAAACATTTTTGATATACGCTCTCCAATAGATATATCTAATTTTTTTAAAGTTCTAGGTTTAAATGACCAGGAAATTAGAAATGGATTAATGGAATGTCCTAAAAGTATAGTTGATTTTAATAAAAATAGAGAAAACTTCTTATTTGAAGGGGTTCATATAGTTAATAGAGATGATTAACAGGATTATAATCCAATCACTTATTATATTGGATTCTATCATTAATTAAATGGGATTTATGAAACTTTATTAAGAATTGTCATAAGAACCTTATAATATTTATTTAAATCATGTATGAATCAAATCTTATGGTTTTTTATATTTAAAAATAGTTGATTAAAATGAAAATGAAAGTATTACCACCAACACTTAGAAAAAATAATCGTTATCTCACATTGGATATTAAGACATTAGATTATTTTAATAAAAATGATTTAATTTTAGCTGTTTGGGATTCTTGTATTAGATTATTTGGAGAGATGGAAACTAGTAATTTTAATCTATGGCTAATGAGGGTTTATTATCTAGATGATCGAACTGATTGTCATCATATGAAAGCTATTTTACGTTGTCAAAGAGGATATGAAGGAGAGGTCCGCAGTGGTCTTTCAACCATTACTAAATTTAATGGTCGCCAGATTGCAATAAATACTATTGGTTTATCCGGAACTATTAAATCTTCAATTGAAAAATATATTGAGTAATTTTTATATAATATATTAATTTTTGCTTATTTTTTAAGTTTTTACTATTTTTTTAATTTATTCTTAAGAGTTTACCATTTTTTTAACTTATTTTTTTTAAGACTTTGTTGTTTTATTTTTTTAAGATTTGACTATTTTATAACTTATTTTTTAGAAGTCAATTTTTGAATCTAATAAAACAATTAGATTTATATACTATCTATTGGCAATAAACTTATAGATGAATATAATATTTAGTGAACTTTTTAAAAAAAATAATTTATTTTCAAATTAAAAATAGATACATTTATTATATTATAAAATTAAATATTAATTAGGACATTAGGGTAATAAAAGTATTCAATCAAATCATGGAGATTTGATTTATTTTTTTTTAATGAAAATAAAAAAATAGTTAAATTTTTTTTTTTAAGAATTTTTTTTAGTTAACTAATTGATTAAGTTAGTAAAAGTGAGGTAATAAATATGCAACCTTTACAAAATGCTGGTTATGATAGGGCTATTACTGTATTCAGCCCAGATGGAAGACTTTTCCAAGTCGAATATGCAAGAGAAGCTGTTAAAAGAGGCACTACTTCTTTAGGAGTTAAAACCAAAGAAGGTATTGTTTTAGCAGTTGATAAAAGATCTACTAGTAGATTGGTCGAACCTAAATCTATTGAAAAAATTTTCCAAATTGATGATCATATTGGTGCTGCTTCATCAGGTTTAGTTGCTGATGCAAGGGCTTTAGTTGATAGGGCTAGAGTTGAGTCTCAAGTTAATAAAATCACTTATAATGAACCTATTGGTGTTGAAGCACTTGTTAAAAAGATATGTGACATGAAACAAATGTACACCCAAAATGGTGGTGTAAGACCATTTGGTTCCGCACTTATTATTGGTGGAGTTAATAAGGGTAATTGTAGATTATTCGAAACAGATCCTAGTGGAGCATTAATTGAGTATAAAGCTACTGCAATTGGTGCTGGAAGAAATGAAGCTATGGATGTTTTTGAAGAAAAATATGATGATGATTTAACTTTAAATCAGGCTATTGACTTAGCTTTAGATGCAATATATGAAGCTACCGACGGTAAAACTACAAAAGATAATGTTGAAATTGCAGTTATCGAAAAAGAAACAGGAAAATACAGAAAACTCGATGATGATGAAGTAGCTACTTATGTTGAATCACTTTTAGAACGTAATAAAGAAGAGGATGAGGAAGATTCTGAGGATGAAACTGAAGAAGATTCTGATTCTGAAGAGGAATAAGCATAAAATAAGTGTTCTATGGAGTAAGAAATATGGTAAATGTTGATGATGCAATTATTGCTAAATTAGAATCTTATGGGGAACACTTTGAAATATTAGTTGACCCTGATTTAGCTGCCGAATTTAGAAACCCTGATGGAAAGGATGTTGAAGTTGAGGATATTTTAGCAGTTGAAGAGATTTTCAAAGATTCTAAAAAAGGAGATTTAGCTTCTGAGGAAGCTATGGAAAAGGTATTTAACACTACAGATTCTTTGGAAGTTGCGAAACAAATTCTTGAAAGAGGGCATGTTCAACTTACTGCCGAGCAAAAAAGGCAAATGCAGAAAGAAAAACGTAAGTTAGTTATTAATAAGATTTCAAGAGAAGCAATTAACCCTCAAACAGGTTATCCTCATCCTCCTCAAAGAATTGAGAATGCTATGGATGAGGCAAAAGTTAAAATCGATCCATTTGTTTCAGTAGATCAACAAGTTCAAGTTGCTCTTAAAGCTATTAGGCCACTTATACCAATTCGTTTTGAAAAAGTTAAAATGGCTGTCCGTTTACCTGGTGATAGTGTAGGACATGCATATTCTACAATTAGAAGTTTTGGTAAAATCTTAGAGGAAGAATGGCAACAGGATGGATCATGGATTGGGGTTATTGAAATTCCTGGTGGTCTTCAGGATAAATTCTCTGGAAAAATGGCTGAACTTTCTAATGGAAATGGAGAAACTAAATTAATTAAATAATTAATTTTTTTAGTTTCTAATATTTTTTATAATACGATTTAATTTTAAGTTAAAAATCGATATATGTTGAAAATGGATTTTAATATATATTTTAAAGATTAATATTGATAGGTTAAAAATGGATTTTAACTTATTTATTGGATGGGGAAGAAATATTAATCAAATATCATGTTTATATAATCTAAAGTAAAAATTTTAGATTTTTATTTATTATACGGTGTGTATAAGATGATTTATGTAGAAAATAAAGACTTAGTAATTCCTGGTGATGTTCTTGCAGATGAGGATTTCTACTCAGGAAGAGGAACTTTTAAAGAGAATGGTCAAATCTGTTCTTCTTTAATGGGCTTAGTTTCCTTGAGGAATAAAAAAATAAGTGTTATTCCTTTAAAAAGTAAATATGTTCCAAAGAAGGGAGATGTGGTCATTGGTAAAATCGAAGATGTTCGATTCTCAATGTGGGATGTAGATATTAATTCCCCATATTCAGGTATAATCCCCTCTTCAGAGGTTTTTGGAAGAGATAAGAAAAGTCTAAGTAAGGTTTTTGATGTTGGAGATGTTCTATTTTTAAGAGTTGTAGATGTGGATGAGGTTAAAAAGGTTAAACTTGGACTTAAAGGCCGTGGAATGGGTAAATTTAAGGGAGGAATTATTGTAGACATTGCTCCAACTAAGGTTCCACGTTTAATTGG
>JBJEIL010000124.1:0-6245 GCA_051876995.1 Methanobrevibacter sp.
GTCCATATTGTCCCGCTTTAGTATAATCAATAGGTAACCTTAATGCCTCTTTAAGACCTAATGATGTTCCAAGACAGGATGATGCAGAGGTTCCGAATCCACAACCTATAGGTACTTGAATTTCGTGATTGATTTCAAGACCATTTACATCTATTTTATCTAAACATTCATTGATATTGTAATGTGAATTGATTATGTCAATAGTTTTTCTACTGATAACCTCATGATATTTGTCTTTTTTACCATTGATCTTTATATTAACTCCATCTTTGGAGCTTTCTGTAATTATTGTTTTAACACCTTTATCAAGTAGTACACCACATCCAAGTGATCCTTTAATAAGTTTATTACTTTTCGGATAAATTGAGAAGAAACCTGTAATATGTGATGGAACAAAAATTTCTACCATTAAAACCCCTTTAAAAATTTTTATTTATTTAATTAAAATATTAATTATTATATATTATTGTTTTAATATTATTAAATGTAAAGAAATTTGTTATATTGAAGAATAAAAATATTAAAGATGATAGATGAATTTTTTATGATTTATTTGAGGATTGAAAATGAATAATAAAAGAATTGATTTACATATGCATAGTTTATTTTCTGATGGAGAGTTATTACCTTCAGAAATTGCAAGAAGAGCATATGTATTAGGTCATGAAGCTATAGCTCTTACTGATCATGTGGATTATTCAAATATTGAATACATATCAGAAATACAGGCTGCTATTGATGATATAAATAGTAATTGGGATATCAATGTTTTACTTGGCGCTGAAATTACTCATGTACCACCTAGTTCAATTGAGCCATTAGCAGCTAAGGCACGTGATTTTGGAGCTAAAATAGTTGTAGTTCATGGTGAAACTTTATCTGAGCCTGTAATTGAAGGAACTAATTTGGCTGCAGTTTCATGTAGGGATGTTGATATTTTAGGACATCCTGGATTAATTAGTAGGGAAGAAGCAGAAATTGCAAAAGAAAATGATATAGCATTAGAAATTAGCTGTAGGGCAGGTCATTGTTTGGGAAATGGTCATGTAGCCCAAATAGCTCGTGAAGTAGGTAATGCTCTTGTAATTGATACGGATTCTCATGCTCCTGAGGATTTAGTTGATTTTAATACAGCTTATAAAATAGGTCTTGGTGCAGGATTAAGTAAAGAAGAAACTTTAAGGGCATTAATTGATAATCCTAAACATATTATTGAAAAAAGGGTAGAATAAACTATTTTATTTCCTTTTTAAATTTTTCTTTTAAAGTATTATTATTTAATTAATAATCTTTTTTATAATAAATATAATATTTGATTTAGAATCTTTTTTTTAATTTCATTTTAAAAAATAGTCCTTTTGATTGTTTATTAATTTTTGAAAATATTTCTAGTTAGATTCTATAAATCTCATATATTTCCTTGTTTTAGATTTCTAATTGAAATCAGATTTTTAATAAAGACATTTAAAAAAAGAAAAAATAGAAGTTAAAACTTCTAAATTGATGAATATGTGGTGTATAATGGATAAGTATTCCAAATACCAAATCCATATGATTTAGTAGTTGTATCTGCAGTAATCCATATTGCATTATCTTTATCTAGGATTTGTGTCCATACATGTTCAGTTCCATAACAATATCTTGCAGGAATATCTATGGATCTACATAATGCAACAATTAAATGTGCTTGGTCTGTACAATTACCAGTTTTTTGTTTCAATGTTTCTAGTGCGCCATTGGAACTTAAATAGTTTTCGTATTTGATATTCTCTTTAACATAGGAATAGATTGCATTTGCCTTTTCAACAGTTGTTTTCTTTCCTTTGGTTAATGACTGTGCAAGTTCTTTTATTATTGTATTATTTTTTTGACAGGTACCGGTCTCTATTAGGTAAGGGGAAATAGGTTCTCCTTCATATTTCGTATTTCCTTTATTATATGAAATAATAGTTAGGAAATTAATACAAGCTGAAGGATAATAATGTGTATCTCCAAGATATTCTCCTGTAATATTGTAAATTCCAGGTTCTAATTTAATTTTTAGGGATACATATCCTTTTTCATTAGTTTTAACATTGTATTGAACTGTAGATTTATATTGGTCGGTTAGGCTGTTTTTATCTGTATTGTATTTATTAACTAGTAATTTAACTGTTTGATTAATTAATGGGTTGTTATTCTTGTCTGTAAGTTTTATCTGATGTGTTCTATCCTCATTATAAACCATGTAAATATTATTGGCAGATAATCTTGTTTCAGTTTTATTTGTAATTTTAATTTTGTTTTGAACACTTTCACTACTATAATAATCATCTCCAACAAATGTTGTATTAATATTATAGTTACCAGGTTTTAAATCAATTTTTATTCTGGCTTGTCCTTTATTATCTGTCTGTTTTACATAGGTTCTTGAATTTATTGTAAATAATATTATTTGATTTTTTAAAGGATTATCAGATTCATCTAATAATTTCACATCAAATATTTTTCTATCACCATAATTATAGATAATATCCCTTGTTTTTATTTTGACTCTAACTTTATTGTTTGTTAGGTTTGAATTGTAGTAACTAATATACGGATCTATTCCAATTGGTTTCGGAATATTCTTAGGTGGAACTGAGTTGTTTTCTGGGCATTTTGGATTAATGTCAATATAATTGTAATTAGTATTGGATATTAAATTACTATCAGAGGTAATATCCTCATCTGTGTTTGTGGTTAAATTGTTGGTTGTAATGTATTTACTGGACGTGATTAGAGTGGAATCATCAGAAATATTTTCATAATTGATATTATTATTAAAATATTTTAGATTACTCATATTTTCCTTGAGAAATGGTGGTAAATCATTAACAGGTTCCGGATTATGAGCTGCAGTATCCTCTAAGTCAAATTCCTCCGGACGAATAGAATTTGTATATGTTATTTCATGTTGTCCAAACTCAGAATCGTTATTCTCGTCATCATTATAACATTCACAATAGTTAGCTTTATCCATGATAATGTCATGATATTCAACAGATGTGTTACTTACATTGGCAACTATATTAGAATCATTATAATATGTTTGGCATGAATTATTAGCTGAAATTCCATTTAAACCAAGAAACATTATACTGATTAATACAAGAACCAAAATAAATTTGGTTTTAGTTTTAATCTTATTCACCTCTATAAATATGAATTTGTATAAAATTTTTTACATTTTTTAATTAATTATATTTAAATTAAATATATATAATATTATTTATTTTATTGGTTATTTATGTGTAAAAAGGATTAATTTATATTTTTTATTATTTCATATTTTTTTAAAAAATAGTAGGTTTTTTAAATATGTTTATTATATTAATATGATCTATGTTTAATTTAAAAGTTAATTTGTAATCTTTTTAAATAGTTTATATAAATTGGGAGCATATTTTTTTAATTTTTTTTAAATAGATTAAATTTATTATGGTTTTTTTTTTAAAATAGTTTAATCACTGTGTTTAACTTTATATTCTAAAATAAGATCCTTTCCTAATTTATAACTCTTTTTAAGTTCTAATTTTGTTGAATCTTTCATATAATCGAAACCTTCACCATCAAATAATGTTTTTGAATTTTTACCTCCAACTATCATTGGTGCAATACAAATTCTCACCTCGTCAATTAAACCTTCTTTTAGCATTGAAAAATTAAGTGTAGAACCCCCTTCCAACATTAATGTTTTAATTCCTTTCTCATATAGGTAATTCATTAATTCTTTAAGGTTCACATGTTCAGTTCCTGATGCATATATTTCTGCTTTTCTGCTAAGTTCTTTTACCTTATCTGTATTTTCAAAATCCTTACTAACTGCAATAATACTTGGAGCCATATCATTAATTGTCCTACAATCAATAGGAGTTCTACCACGACTGTCTACAATGATTCTTATGGGATTATCTTCTTTTCTTGCTTTGACTCTTCTTACAGTAAGTTTGGGATTATCTGATAAAACGGTACCAATGCCTACCATGATTCCATCAACATCACGTCTTAATTCGTGAACTCTTATTTTGTCTTCATTACCTGATATTTCAGAAGATCCTGTTTTTGTGGCTATTTTCCCATCTAGGGTCATTGCTGCATTAAGTATTACATAAGGTTTCATTTAATCATCCTTAAAATTATTTTTTTTTAATTCCTATAATAATATAAATTATATATTATAATTATTTACTATTTTTTTGAATATGAAATTATTTTTAAATTAAGTTTTCTTGTTTTTAAATTAAGGTCATGCTTTAATATTTAACTTTTATTCTTTGGATTTTATTTTTAAAATAAATTATTTAAGTTCTAATTATTTGTATATTTTTCTTTTTTACCTATTTAATTGGATTCTAATTTTTTTATATTTTTAAAGTAATTTTTTGGTTGGATTAAATTTTTATTCAATTATTTTCTTTTTTAATAGTATTTTATATAATTTTTTTAATATATTTCTAAAAATATTAAAATAATGGTAAGTTTTAGGTATACCTAAACATTTATATATGAGTTAAACGTAATTATTATACAAGAAGTTTAGGTAAGACTAAATATTCTAAACTTTTTAGATTTAATTTATTGTAAATTAAATTTTTTAATTTAAATTAAAATTAATAAACCTAAATCATTTAAAATATTATTTTTGATTTTAATTTAGATTTTATAATATTTTTTAATAAAATTTGGAGAGATTTAAATGATAAAAACATTAGATCAATTAAAAACTGGTGAATCAGGTAAATTAGTTTCATATAATGAAGGCGGAGATACAGAACTTAAAAGACATTTAATGGGTATGGGATTTGTTAGAGGCTCTCAGATTACCCTTGAAAAAATTGCACCATTAGGTGATCCTTATGAATATAAAGTAAAAGGATATTCTGTCTGTCTTAGGAAAGAAGAAGCTAGAAATATAGAGGTTGAAATAGTAGAATAATTGGTTTTAGTTTTTTCATTTAAATTATTTTAAATTAAAGGAGACTGTGTATGGAGAATATTAAAATTGGACTTGCAGGAAATCCTAACGTAGGAAAAACTACATTGTTCAATAATCTAACTGGACTCCATCAACATGTAGGTAATTGGCCAGGTAAAACTGTTGAACAAGCAGTAGGTCACTTTGAAGAGGATAACAAAAGATTTGAAGTTATTGATTTACCTGGTAATTATGCATTAAGTGCTCATTCTATTGAAGAAATTGTATCCAGAGATTTTATAGTTGATGAGGAATCTGATGCAATTATAAATATTGTAGATGCAGCAAATCTTGAACGTAATTTATATTTAACTGTTCAAATGATGGAACTTAATGCTAATATGGGTGTTTGTTTAAACATGAACAAGATTGCTCGTAAAAATGGAGTTACTGTCGATGTTGATAAGTTATCAGAATTATTAGGTGTTCCAGTTATTGAAATTGAAGCAAATAGTGATATTGGACATAAAGATCTTCTTAAAATGATAGAAGATTTAAAAAATCATCCTATTAATAGTAAAGATAAACTTGTTTATGGTAGTGAGTTAAAAGAACATCTTCAAGACTTGGTTGATGTAATCTCAAAGGATAAAAATCTCTTGGATGTTTCCGCATTTTGGACAGCAATTAAATTACTTGAAGATGATGAGATTGTAATGGATAAAGTTCAACAATCCTCAATGTCAAATCCAATATTTTTAGAAGTTAGGAAGGTAAAAGATCATCTTAAAGATATTTATGGAGTTTCCGCAGAGGAAGTTATTGCAGATGCTCGTTATGCTTATATTGATGGGTTAATAAATGAATGTGTTAAATTACCTGAAAACCGTCAATTAACATTATCTGAAAAAATTGATAAAGTTGTTACAAACAGAATTTTAGGTATACCTATCTTTTTAATTATTATGTGGGTTGTTTTCCAGGTAACATTTACCATCGGTGCCCCTTTCCAAGATTTATTAGATGCAGGTTTTACAGCGTTAGGTGATGCTGTTATTGCCGGTATGGGTGAAAACATGATATCCTCACTTTTAGTGGATGGTGTTATAGGAGGAGTAGGAAGTGTTTTATCATTTGTACCTCAAATTATATTGCTTTTCTTATTACTTAGTTTCTTAGAAGATAGTGGTTATCTTGCAAGAGCTGCTTTTGTAATGGATAGGGTTATGCATAAGGTTTTAGGTCTTCATGGAAAGGCATTTATCCCAATGATTCTTGGTTTTGGTTGTGGAGTTCCAGGAATCATGGC
>JBJEIL010000125.1:0-6172 GCA_051876995.1 Methanobrevibacter sp.
CATATGATACAAATGATGTTAAAAATAATACGATTGCATCATTACGACCACCTGAGGATACTCCCTCCAATGTTGATTTAATACATGGTGGAAAGGCTTCTTTTACTAGTTTTCCAATTTCCATAAAACCTGAGTTATTATTCACACTAGCATAGAATTCACTATATTTAGTCATCTCCTCATCAATTAATTTTTCTATCTCATCAGCCAGTGTTTTAATACTAGGATGAATATTTACAAATTCAATATTATCCTGAATCCTTTTAATATATTCCTCGGTTTCCTCCATGACGATATTTTTTAAAACCTCTTCCTTTACATTATCTCCCACAAGAACATCATAGATAGTATCAATAGAATAATCCTTTAAATATTCATCAAAACGGGAGATAAATTCATCCTTATCGAGAACAACCTCACCGTCATCAATTACCAAATCTGTAAGTGATAATTTACGACTTGATAAAATATCTTTTAAAAATGTCCATTCCACTGTACCTGAAACCATAAGTTCAGACAATACATCATTTACAATCATTCTTCTTTCATTTAAAAGTAGTCTTGAAAGTCTCTCCTCAATAATGGCACCTTCAGATTGTATAAACAGTCTCATCTCACGGGAATTATAATTAAACTTATATGCTATTGCCTGAGAACTTAAATGGAATGCAATAACATCATAGTCGGTTATATCATCATTAAATAAATAGGAATAATCATGAGAATCGTAATTTTTATTATTAGATTTTTCAATATACCAATTAATCCTTTTTAAAACTAGATCTGATATTTTTTTAGGTAGTTTTGAATCATCATCAAGATTTTGATTATTTGTACTGTTAACAATATCCAATAAATCAATATCCTCATAGAAAACAGATTGCAAATCTGACTTTCTTCTAACAATTTCCTTACCAGTATCGGATAAAGGATTTAAATATGCTATTTGAACCATGAAAATAAATCTATTATTTATATAATAAAAAATTATTTATTAAAAACAAAAGTTTAAAAGAATGATTTAAAAAATTTCAAAACCCAATAAGAAAAATCAATCAAAGATTTGGAACATGAAAATAAAAAAACAGGACTTTTTTAATAAATAGATTATATTAATAAAGTTTAGATAAAAATCTTTTAAAAAAAAATAAAAGTTTAAAAAAGATAAAATCAAATATTTTTATGCAATAATTAGTAATATCTTTAAAATATTTTAAAGTATACTTTTTTTAAACATTTAATTAAAGGAATAAAATAATGATAATTTCCGAACAACTATCTAAAGAACTAAATATCAAACCTCAACAAAGTGAGGCAGTTATAAAATTAATTGATGATGGAAACACAATACCATTTATTGCAAGATATCGTAAAGAAGCAACAGGTTCCCTTGATGATACTGTTTTAAGAAAATTCAATGAACGGTTAAACTATTTAAGAAATCTTGAAAGTAGAAAAGAAACAATCATGGAAAGCATCAAAGAGCAAGGAAAATTAACTTCTACTTTAAAAGATTCGATTAACAAAGCATTAACCCTTGTTGAACTTGAGGATTTATACTTACCTTATAAGAAAAAACGGGCAACACGAGCAAGCAAAGCACGAGATAAAGGTCTCGGACCATTATCCGAAATCATACTTGATCAGGACATTAAGGAACCGGTTGAAAACATTGCAAAGGATTTTCTAAATGATAAGGTTAAAACCATTAAAGATGCAATTAAAGGTGCAATGGATATTATTGCAGAGGATATTGCAGAAAATGCTAAATTTAGAAAAAGAATACGTGATGACACTTATAAAAATGGGGACATTTCAATAAAGGCTAAAGATGAAAATGTTGAATCTGAATATGAAATGTATTATGATTATGATGAATCCATATATGACATTACACCTCACAGAATCCTCGCAATTAATCGTGGTGAGAAGGAGGGTATTCTAAAAATCAAGATTGATACCGATGACGATGAGATTAAACAATATATTGCAAACCATACAATAAAACCAAATAAATACACAGATGAGATTATAGAGGATTCCATTGACGATTCATATAAAAGACTTATCAAACCTGCAATTGAAAGGGACATACGTTCTATCCTAAAAGAAGAGGCTGAAGATAAATCTATTAAGGTTTTCTCAAAAAACCTTGAACAATTACTTCTTACAAGCCCAATTGAAAATAAAACAGTTTTAGGATGGGACCCTGCATTTAGAACTGGCTGTAAGATAGCCATTGTGGATCCAACTGGAAAGGTATTAGACCACTGTGTAATATATCCAACAGAACCTCAAAATAAGGTTAGAGAAAGTAAAGAAACAATATCAAAACTCATTAGAAAATATAATGTTGATTTAATAGCCCTTGGAAACGGTACCGCTTCAAGGGAATCTGAGCAGATCATTGCAGATATGATTAAAGAATATAATCTTAACTGCCAATATGTTATTGTATCCGAAGCAGGTGCTAGTGTTTATTCCGCAAGTAAACTTGCAGACAAGGAATTTCCGGATTATGATGTAGGTGCACGTAGTGCAATATCCATTGCAAGAAGATTACAGGATCCACTTGCGGAACTTGTAAAAATAGATCCTAAATCCATTGGTGTAGGACAATACCAACATGATATGAATCAGAAAAAATTAAATGAATCATTAAGTGAGGTTGTAGAGAAGGTAGTAAATGACGTAGGTGTAAACCTTAATACCGCATCACCTGCACTTTTATCCTATGTATCAGGTATTTCAAATACAGTTGCAGGAAATATTGTTAAATACAGAGAAGAAAATGGGGAATTTACAAGTAGAAAAGAACTTAAAAAGGTAAAGAAATTAGGCCCTAAAACATTTGAACAATGTGCAGGATTTACAAAGGTACCGAATTCTAAAAACCCGTTAGATAACACCACCGTTCATCCAGAATCATATAAGGCTACCGAAAAGCTATTGAAACAATTAGGTTACACTTTAGAGGATATCGGTCGTAACGACTTAAAATTAGATAACCTAGACTATAAAGAACTTTCATCTGAATTAGGTATTGGAGAGATAACCTTAAAGGATATTGTAAAGGAGCTTAAAAAACCAGGCCGTGACCCCCGTGATGAAATGCCCGAACCAATACTTAGAAACGATGTACTGGAAATGAAAGATTTAAAAGAGGGAATGATTCTTAAAGGTACAGTCAGAAATGTAGTTGATTTTGGTGCGTTTGTAGATATTGGAGTTCATCAAGACGGATTGGTCCATATCTCAGAACTTGTTGAAGACCAGTTTGTAAAACATCCACTGGATATTGTAAGTGTTGGAGATATTGTAGATGTTAGGGTTTTAAGTGTTGATTTAAATAGAAATAGAATTAATCTATCTATGATAATTTAAATTAAATTGATGAATTAATTTATCTATAATCCATCCAAATCACTATTAAATTTCAAATAAAATAGAACTAAGTTATTTATGATAAGTTAAAAAGTATTTGGGATTTGAAAATAAAAACAAAGACAAACAATAAAAAAAACTTGAATTAATAAATAATAATATCTAAAAATATCTTTTTTAAAGTTATAAAAAAAATAATTATTTTTATTGATTTTTTAAATAAAACCCTAAATTTTTTATATTTTTTATTTTTAATAGAGTTAATAAGCTGTTTTTCACCATATTTAACAAAACATATTTTTTAAAATAAATGTGTAAATATGAATCCAAAAAATTTTTTAATAAATAAAAATTGATATTACTAAAATCAATTGAGTATTTCATGATAATTAAAACTATATATAACTGGTTTAAGAAATATAAAAATATTATATAAATTTTTAATTTATCTACTATTAATTTTTATAAAAAACTTATTTCAAATCAATTAAAGGAGAAAATCAAATGGCAAAATATTTTGTATCTACAGCACTTCCATATGCTAATGGTCCTTTCCATTTAGGACATCTAAGATCAACATATTTACCTGCAGACATATTTTGTAGGTACCACCGTATGATTGGCGACGATGTACTTATGGTTGGTGCAACAGATGAACATGGAACTCCTATTGCAGTACAAGCAGATAAGGAAGGTAAAAAACCTATTGATATTGCAACAAGATACCATGATATGATTGTAAGAGATATTAAATCATGTAGTATATCACTTGATAATTTTTCACGTACTACAAATCCACTACATTACAAAATATCACAGGATTTCTTCACTTACCTTTATGAACATGGATATATGTATAAGAAAACCATTGAACAATTATACTGTCCAAATTGTAAAAAATTCCTACCAGATAGATATGTGGAAGGTACATGTCCAGTTTGTGGTGGTGAAGCAAGGGGAGATCATTGCGAAAATTGTGGTAGAGCATTAGAGACTACAGAACTTTTAGAACCTCATTGTTTAACATGTAATACAAAGCCAATTATTAAGGATTCAACTCAATATTACTTTAAACTTAGTGAATTTGAAGATGTATTAAGAGATTACATTGAAAATAACGATAAATTACCTAATAATGTAAAAAATTATACAATAAATTGGATTAATGATGGTCTTAAAGATTGGGTATACACCCGTGATATGGATTGGGGTATACCTGTACCACTTGAGGAAGCCAAAGGTAAAGTAATATATGTTTGGGGAGAAGCTTTTATAGGTTATATCTCATCAGCAGCTGAATGGTCTAGAAAAGATGGAAACCCTGCATGGGAAGACTACTGGAATGATAACGCCATTCATTTTATTGGAAAGGATATTATCTATCACCATACCATATTTTGGCCAGCCATGTTATATGCACACGGTTGTAAAATGCCAGATTCCATTTTTGCAGGCGAATTCTTATCTCTTGAAGGACGTAAGATGTCTACAAGTAAAAATTGGGTTGTTTGGGTCGATGATTTTGTTAAAAAATTCGATGCAGACTTACTCAGATATTATTTAACAATTGTAGCACCTTTAAATAAAGATACCGACTTTAGTTGGGATGATTTCCAAAGAAGAAACAATGATGAACTTGCAGACGTAGTTGGAAACTTCTTACATAGAACAATTACATTTACAAACAAGAACTTTGATGGAAAAATACCTGATTATAAATTCCCAAGTCAGGATGATTTGGAATTCATTAAATTAATCAAGAAAACACCTAAGAAAGTAGGCGAACATATTGCAAATATGGAATTTAGGGATGGTCTTGTAGAAATAATGAAAACATGTAAAGCGGCTAATAAATACTTTAATGATCAGGAACCTTGGAAAGCCGCTAAAGAAAATCCAAGAAAGGCTAAAAACTGTCTTTACCTTTCAAACCAATTATGCCAATCACTTGCAACCTTACTTAAACCATATATGCCAACTAAAGCAGATGAAATAGCTAAAATAATGAATATGGAAGCAAGCGAAGACTGGGCTAATGCAGGTCATTTCCTAGAGGTAGGACATCCAATTAATAAAGCAAAACCATTGTTCAAGAAGATTGATGATGATGTAATTTCTAAGGAGAAGGAAAAATTATATAAGAATCTTGAAAAATCTGAAAATAAAGATAAAAAAACCAAAAGAGGAGATAAAATGAGCGAAGAAATGATTTCAATTGATGATTTTGATAAAATAATAATGAAAATAGGACAAATTAAAGAAGCTGAAAAGATTGAAAAATCCAGAAAATTATTAAAATTACAAGTAGATATTGGGGATGAAACTAAACAAATTGTCTCCGGTATTGCAAATGAATACAAACCTGAAGATTTAATTGACAGAAAAGTAGTTGTATTATGTAATCTTAAACCTGCAAAACTCTGTGGTGAAAAATCAGAGGGTATGATTCTTGCAACCGAAGAAGCAGCAGCACTCTTAGGTGTACATGAAGACTGTAAAGTCGGTGAAAGAGTAATGTAAATAATCCTTAATTGGATTTTTACTATTTTTTTTAAAACACTTAATAAAAATTAAAAATCTAGTTAATTAATAATTAGATTTAAATAATTAAAAATATTAAACTATAAATTTAGAAGAGTAAATTTTATTTTTAAATAAAAGTTTGAAAACAAAATAATAACTTACTTTAAAGTCTATAGGCGGCAATAGATTTTATAAAAGTCCTCACGGTGAGTTAATGGATTCAAATAGATTAATTACAAAAGCTGAAGAATATCTAAAAAAAATA
>JBJEIL010000126.1:0-6156 GCA_051876995.1 Methanobrevibacter sp.
TGACATTTCATTTTTACCGACTTATTATAAACATGATTTATCTATTGATTTTGTAGGTCAACGTCCATCTAACTATGAGATATCTCTTGCTAAAACGGGAGAAATTGATGCTATGATTAGAGATGTTGCAAAGGAGAATTTTGCAACCTTAATTACCAGTGATATAATTCAATCAGAAAGTGCAAAAGCATTAGGTATACCAGTTGAATATTATAAACAGAAATCTAAAGCAGATATGAAGTTAACTATCGCTGATTATTTTGATGAGTTAACTATGTCAGTACATCTTAAAGAGAATGTTCCTCCAATGGCAAAAGTTGGAAAACCAGGACATATTAAACTAGTTGAGTTAGATAGCACTCCAATGAGATACGGTCAACTTGAGGATATGGCTGAGGAGATTTTGGAAAAGGAAAGATATGATCCAAAGACCTATTTGGAAGCTGATATGGAAGGGGCAATGGTTGTGCAATCTGGTGAATTGAGAATTTCTATAGCTATTCCTCCTTTTTCAGAGGCTATGGAAATTACAGCCGTAAGGCCAGTTGCAAATGTTTCACTTGAGGATTATAATCTGTCTGATAAATTAATGGAAAAACTTAAAAATAGTTCTGAAGGTATTCTTATTTCAGGTTCTCCAGGAGCAGGTAAATCTACATTTGCACAGGCAATTGCAGAATTTTATAAGGGTACTGGTAAAATCGTAAAAACAATGGAATCTCCAAGGGATTTACAAGTTTCCGATGAAATTACCCAATATGCTCCACTTGAGGGAGATATGGAAAAAACAGCTGATATATTACTTCTTGTAAGACCTGACTTTACAATATATGATGAACTTAGAAAGAGTTATGATTTTAAGATATTTGCAGATATGCGTCTTGCAGGTGTAGGTATGATTGGTGTAGTTCATGCAACCCGACCAATTGACGGAATTCAAAGGATTGCCAATAGGATAGAATTAGGTGTAATTCCTTCCGTTGTGGATACAACTATTTATATAGAGGATGGTCAGGTTAAAACGGTTTATGAAAATAAACTTAAGATCAAAGTTCCAACAGGTATGGTGGAGTCAGATCTTGCAAGACCTGTTATAGAGGTCCGTGATTTTGAAACTGGTGAGCTTAAAAATGAGATATACACATATGGTGAACAGACTATAGTAATGGATATGGATCTTATTGATGATTTCGGTGATGAAGATAGGGAGAAAACACCGGTTGAAAAGATTGCCGAGGCGGAAATTACACGTAGAATGAGAAAATATGCACCTCGTGCTAATATACTTGTAGAACTCGAGAGTATGGAAAGGGCTAATGTATATTTAAATGAGGAGTATATTCCCAAGATTATTGGTAAAAACGGTAAACGTATTGCTGAGATTGAAAAGGATATTGGTATTAGTTTAGGTGTAGATCCAATTGAAAGCTTAATGAGCAATGAACCGTTTTTAGTAGAATATCATACTAATAAAAAACATATTATATTTGATTTTCCCCGTGAAGACATTGGTAAAAGTTTTGATTTAATGATAAATGGTCAATATTTATTTACTGCAACGGTTGGAAAACATGGTGAGGTAAAGATTAGAAAATCAATTAATGTTGGAAAACAGGTTTTGGATGCAATAGAATTTGGTTTTCCAATAACTGCTGTTTATAGGGACATATAATAAAATAGGTGTAAAGATGAAGATTGGTGCATCAACTTTAGTAACTTTTAAAGATGGTTTAGAAAAAGGTTTAGGATTTTATGAAGATAATGGTATTGAATATGTGGAGTTATTACATGATTATCCATCAAGGGAAATGGATATTGAAGCTATTTTATCCTTTGATTTAAAATATACAATCCATTCTCCAATTATAGACATGAATATTTCATCATTAAACCCTTCAATTAGAGAGGCTTCTATAAATGAGGTAAAATATTCCTTTGAAAAGGCTAATGAATTGGATGTAGATACAGTTGTAGTTCATCCAGGTAAAATACCGTTTTTAGGCCAAGGTTTGGAAGAGAAAATCAATCAGATTAATAAAGCGTCCATGATTGAATTGGCTGAAACTGCTGATGAGCTAGGTGTAACTGCAGTATTTGAGAATATGCCTAATATTCCAGGTTTTACCTTTACAAAACTTGAGGAACTTATTGAATTTTTAGAAGAATATAATATGGCAATGTGTTTAGACATTGGTCATGCAAACACTAATGGTTATAAGGCAGAGGAAATGTATTCCCCATTAATTAAACATATTCATGTACATGATAATTTAGGTGATGATGACTCACATCTAGCTATTGGTGATGGAACTGTTGATTTTGATACTTTAATTTCCTCATTTGAGGCAAATCATTATGATGGAATATATATGATTGAAGTAAATCAAAAGGAATCTATCATGAAAAGTCTAGAATATTTAAGAAATTTTAAATCTTAAATTTTTTACTTTTTTTTATTATATTAAATATTTTTTAATTTTTTTTATTAGTTTAATATACTATTTATATGGAAGTTAAATCAATTAGATAAGTATTTTATAGAAAAGAAAACATAAATATAATAGTTTATCATGTTTAAATATGATTATTTTTTTTAAACAAAAAACTTTTAAATTAGAATTTAATAAAATTATGAAGGTTTTTAATAATGTTTTGGGATGAAAAAGCCGAATGTATGGAAAGAGACGAAATTAATGAAGTGCAACTTAAAAAATTACAAAATATTGTAAAATATGCATTTGATAATGTTCCATACTATCATAAAAAATATACTGAATGTGAAGTTTTTCCAGAGGATATAGAAACTTTAGAAGATATCAAAAAGCTTCCTTTCACTACAAAAACTGATTTAAGGGAGTCTTATCCCTTTGGAATGTTTGCAGTCGATAAGAAAAAAATTATAGAGATTCACTCATCAAGTGGTACAACAGGTAAACCTGTGGTTGGAGGATACACCAGAAAAGATATTGATTATTGGTCTGAACTTATGGCTAGAGGTTTAACTGAATGGGGCATAACTGATGATGATATAGTTCAAAACACCCATGGATATGGTTTATTTACTGGTGGTTTTGGTGTTCATTATGGGGCACAGAAGATTGGAGCTACAGTTGTACCGATTTCTACAGGCCAAACTCGTCGTCAGGTAGAACTTATGAATGATTTCGATACTACCTTACTTGTTGTAACTCCTTCCTATGGTTTATATATTGGCGAAGTTGCAAAAGAAGAGGGTTTTGACCCTAAAGATTTTGGTCTTAAAGCAATTGCATTCGGTTCTGAAATGTGGACTGAGGAAATGAGAAAAAGATTAGAAGACACATTTGGTGTTCCTGCATATAATATTTATGGACTTACTGAAATGATGGGTCCGGGTATTGGTGTTGAATGTAGAGAGCAAAATGGTCTTCATATTGCAGAGGATTTCTATTATTCGGAAATTATTGACTCAAACACTGGTAAAAATTTAGCTGAGGGTGAAAAAGGAGAATTAGTTCTAACTAATCTTCAAAGGGAAGCTATGCCGATTATTAGATTTAGAACTAAAGATATTACAGCACTTCATTATGATAAATGTGACTGTGGAAGAACTTTCTGTAGAATGGAAAGAATCACTGGTAGAACCGATGATATGATTAAAGTTAAAGGTGTAGCAGTATTCCCATCACAAATCGAAAAAGCTTTACTTAAAGTTTCTGAAGTTGAACCTCATTATCAAGTCATTGTTACACGTCCAGGTTCTTTAGATGAAATTGAAGTAAAGGTTGAAACATCACCTGATCTTTTCTCTGACGATGTTACAGAAATGTTAGGTATTCAAAGAAAAATTGGAGAATATATTAAAAATGAGATTGGAATTAAAGTTAAAGTTACTTTAGTTGAACCAAAAAGTATTCCAAGAAGTGAAGCTAAAGCTGTAAGGGTTATCGATAAACGTAACTTTAATTAATTTAATTTTATTTATTTAAGTTAATTAAAAATTATTTGTAAATGTAATTTTAATTTATTTAATTTTATTTATTTAAATTTATGAAGGAATTTCTATGGAAAAAGTAAAACAACTTTCAATATTTTTAACAAATCAAAAGGGTAGATTATATAAAGTATTAGATATTTTAGGTAAAAATGGTGTTAATATACGTGCATTATCACTAGCTGATACCTCTGAATTTGGTATTTTAAGACTCATTGTAGATGATCCTAATAAAGGTCAAAAAATTTTAGAGGATAATAATTATACTATTAAAATTTCAACAGCTATTGCAGTTGAATTAAATGATGTTCCTGGAGGATTATCTTCAATCTTAAAAATATTAAATGATAATGATATCAATTTAGATTATCTTTATGCATTCACTCATGAAAAAACTGATAATGCAATCTTACTTTTATGTACTCATGATTTAGATTTACTTATTAAAGTATTACATAAGGAAAATGTAAGGATTGTACCTTCAGATGAGGTTTATAATTTATAAGATTTTTAATTTTTTAATTTAATCTTCTTTTTAGATTTTATTTCTAATTCTGGTTCCATTTTTTTTAAAATAAAGTATAATGTTTTATATATTTAGAAAGAATTAAATATTAGTATATTAAATTATTAATGAAATCGAAATAAATTTAATATTAAATTTATAAATTTAATTAAAATAGTCCTAGAATCGGATTTATAAATTTAATAATGTAATGTTGAATTTAAAAATTTTTAAAAATGTTAATTATTGAGATGATATAAAATGAAAGGTACATGGAAACTACATCTTAGAATGTGGCTTGCTTCTATTCTCATGTTTGTACTGTTATATGTAATCTTAAGCATTGTTGGTATTGCATGTGGATTAGGTGGTAGTGTATTATTCTATCTTATTCTAACCTTGGCTATAACCTTTATACAATATTTAATTGGACCTAAAATGGTTGAAATGTCCATGAATGTACAAAGAGTTTCACCAGAAGAAGCTCCTGATTTACATCGTATGGTTGAAGAATTAGCTAATAATGCAGGACTTCCAAAACCTACTATTGGTATTGCTGAAACATCAATCCCAAATGCATTTGCATATGGTAGATCCCATAGGGACGGTCATATAGCAGTTACCAGAGGAATTTTAGGTCTTTTAACTTATGATGAACTTAAAGCTGTTTTAGGTCATGAAATGTCACATATTAAACATCATGACATGGCTATAACCACTATAATAAGTGTAGTTCCAACTATTTGTTATTATTTAGCTTGGAGTACTATATTTTCTAGTAATGATGATAATGCTAGTGCATTTATTGGAGTTATAGGTTTAATATTCTATTTCATTGGTCAATTACTTGTATTGCTTGTATCAAGAATAAGAGAATATTATGCAGATCAAGGTAGTGTTGAACTTGGTTGTAAACCGGAACATTTAGCTACCGCATTATATAAGTTGGTTTATGGTTCAGCAGCATCACCAGAAGATGAGATTAAAAATGTTGAGGGTTCCAAAGCATTTTTCTTAAATGATGTATCACATGCAGAAAGAGATATTAATGAATTATCTCAAGTGGATTTAGACGGCGATGGTGTGTTAGGCTCTCAAGAACTTAAAAATCTTAAAAATTCTAATATTAAAATATCTGCAGGTAGTAAATTTATGGAAATATTCTCAACTCACCCGGATATGTTAAAAAGGGTTAAAAGATTAGCTGAATTACAAGAAGATTATTAAATAGCAGTTTATGCTATTATTTAATTTTTTTTATTCTATTTATTTAATTTTTTTCATGTTTTAACATATCTTATTTTTTTATGTACAAAATTATTATTTTTGTTTATAACACTCTTATTTTGTTTATTATTTTTTTATAAAAATTTTATAATTTAATCCAAATATTTATAATGTAATAAAAATATAAATAATATTAATTGTATTTGAATTATTAAAATTAATTTAGTAATAAAATCATGTATTTCTTTTAGTTTGGAGGATTTTAATGGTTAGTAAAGTTTTAGCAGCAGTTATATCATTCTTTTTACCAGGTGTTGGTCAAATTATACAAAATGAAAGTTTAAATGGATTATTAATTTTCATTTTAACAATTATAATATTCGGAATATTATATTATCTTTCTGCTTCATGGATTGCCGAGCTGGTTTGGTTTATTATTGGTCTTGTTTCT
>JBJEIL010000127.1:0-6145 GCA_051876995.1 Methanobrevibacter sp.
TGTTATTACATCACCTGGAACCATTAATGCTATTTCATCATTTGTTTTCAAAACACCATCATAAATAATAGCATCAATAGTTGTACCTAAACCAACTTCCTCCTTAACTTCAAGAACGGTACCCTTTGCAGGAGCGTCTTTATGGATAGCAAGTTGAGATGTTAAATATTTCTGTGCAAGACCAAGTAACATTGTAATTAATTCAATTACTCCTTCACCAGTTTTTGCACTAATTGGTACAATTGCAATTTGAGATGCAAAATCACTTACACGATCAAACCTTTCTGATTGAAATCCAGCTTCATGTAATCTACCAACAACTTCATAAACTTTCATTTCAAGGTCTTGTTGAACACTAGGAGCTTGACTTTTAAAACTCTCAGTAAATGAAGCATTTTCAATTGAGTCCCAGCCAAATAATTTATCGACTTTATTTGCAGCAACTATAAATGGAGTTTTATACATTTTTAAAATATTTAAAGCCTCTAATGTTTGAGGTTTAAAACCCTCATTTATATCAACAATTAAAATAGCTAAATCTGCTAAAGCTCCACCTCTTTTTCTTAAAGATGTGAAAGCTGCATGTCCAGGAGTGTCAATAAAGAAAAGTCCAGGAATAGTATCTGTTATAGATAATTTATCAATAAGTGGACCACAAATATCTGAAATAGTTTCAATAGGTATTTCAGTAGCTCCTATATGTTGAGTAATACCACCGGCTTCTCTACTAGCTATAGTACTACCTCTAATATAATCAAGTAATGTTGTTTTACCATGATCTACATGACCTAATACAGAAACAATAGGTGATCGTATATTCATATTATCTCCACATATTTAATTTTTAAATATTTAAAAAAATTTAATTTTTAATTTCTTTTAGATTTGCTTATAAATTCTTTAATTAAAAAGAATTGAAAATTTATTCATAAATCCAACTGTTGTCAGACATTGAATAATCAATAATTTCATCTTCATTGAAGAAAAGATTAATTTCTCTTTCAGCGGATTCAGGTGCATCAGATGCATGGATTATGTTTCTTCCAGTATCCATACCAAAATCTCCTCTAATAGTCCCTACATCAGCCTCTTGAGGATTGGTTGCTCCAACCATTTTTCTGATTACACTAATAGCTTCATCTCCTTCAATAACCATAGTAAGTACAGGTCCTGAAGTAATGTATTCAATTAATCCTTCAAAGAAAGGTTTATCTTTGTGTTCACCATAATGTTCTTTTGCTAAATCCTCAGAAATCATTCTTAATTTTAAAGCAACAATTTTTAAACCTTTTTCTTCAAAACGAGATAAAATTTTACCCATTAAACGACGGCCAACTGCGTCAGGTTTTAACATAACATAAGTTTTTTGAATCATTGTTTAACCCATTTAACTTTTCTTGGTACTCTACCAAGTTTAATCATATTTTTTTCACATTTACTACTACAAAAGAAATAGACAGATCCATCTTTTTTAACATACATTTTTCCTGTACCATCTACTATTTCTTTACCACAGAATGAACAAGTTCTCATGTAAACACCTTCTTATAATACTATGGAGTTCTAATTTCTTTAGCTTCTCTAATAGTATCTAGTAACATTAAAACATCACCTTCTCTTACAGGGCCCATGATGTTTCTTGTTAAAATTCTTCCTTTATCCCTACCATCGAGGATTCTGCATTTTACTTGCATTACTTCTCCAGTCATACCAGTTCTTTTAAGAACTTCTATAACTTCAGCAGGAGTTCCTTCTTCCATATAATCACCGTCAACTAAGATGAAAGACTATGCTTTCTACAGAGCTTACAATTAGTTTTTAAGTTCTGCTACTTTTTCAACAACTTCTTTTACTAATTCTTCAGCTTCTCCAGCTTCTACAATACAAGCTGAAGCAGTACCGACAGATAAACCTGCAGCTCCACCGACTTTATCTTTAGTTGCTAAGTAAACATAAGGAATTTCTTTTTCTTCTGCAAGAACAGGAATATGTGCTACAATTTCAGCAGGATCTACATCTTCTGCAATAACGACTAATTCTGCGTTACCTCTTTCAATAAATTTAGTTACTTCATTAGTTCCTTTTGCTACTTTTCCAGTATTTTTTGCGGTTTCTAAAGCTTCTTCAGCTTTATCAGCTATTTCTTCAGGTGTATCAAATTTTACATAAATTGGTTTTGCCATATTATTTACCTCCTATTTCATCTGGCTTTCGCCATCGATCAGCAAATATTATAAACAGAATCTGAATATAATGACTTGCATTATCCCAATCTTTTATAAAGATTACAGGATTTAATTAAAGTCTATAATTATTCTAAATATATCATATATCACTAAATAAAATCCCTTTTAAAATAAAAAAAACAGTGGGATTATATTTTCAATACTTATATTATTATATAAATGTATAGTCATTTGCACTATTATTATAAAATTTAGTAATTAATGAAATTCTAGAAAACTAGACATTATAAAGTATGTTATACTAACATATAAATGTTTGGTATTTTCTATTAAAAAAAGTAAAAATCAATTGGTGTTTATAAAATTATAATAAAAATTATTATAAAACCGAATATATTCAAAATTATTATAATAAATCAATTTTGGAAAATCCGATAAATTAACTTAAAAAATAGTTTTGAAAAAAATAATTTATAATTAAAAAAGAATATTAAGTAAAGGTACTCTTTACTTAATTCATCTAAGAGAATCTAGAAAGATTTTACAGCTAATCTGACATCTTCAACTTTAACAGTTTTTCTACCAGCATGTTTAGCTAATTGAACTGCTTTTGCTGCGATTTCATTACCGTAATCTTCAATAGCTTCAGCTAAAGCGATTTTAGCATCATCACTGACTCTGTCAGCACCAGCATTTTTTAAGATTCTTCCAATAGGAGCGATTGGTAATTCCATATTTTCACCTCAATTTTTGTTAATACATAGTTTATTCTTTTTAATATATAAATATATTGGTAATTATTATCTTAAAATTTAATAGATATCATTAAAATTTATTATTTTTAATTAAAATAATATAGGAGTTATGAATTAGAAAATGGTTTACAATACCAAGATAATTTTAAAAATTCAGTGCAATAATAAATTTATAAAAAATTAAATTCCTAATATTCTTTTATATTTTTCAATAAAAGTTAAATTAATTTTATTTAAATCAAAATACTGAATAAATAATTCTTATTTTTAAATATTACATATAATCCTATTTAATTAAATATAAATACCTAACTAAAATTATTTTAAAAAAAATAGAAATAAATAGAAAATATTAGACATATACCGAATTTATACAACATTTATATGGAAAATAAGAACATAAATTTTAAATTAAAAATTTTAACACTTAAATAAATATATAGTAAAAAGAATATAGAAAAATAATTCTCTAAAAACTATTCTAAGAAAAATAATAAAAACTGTTAATAAACTTTATAGAAACTATTTAAAAATTCTTTAAAAACATAAGAAAAATAGAAAGAATAGGGAAACTATTCTTTCTTACCGTTTACAATAATATCCCTTAATTTATCAACATCTGCATCAATCTGAGTAGGTTCTACACATGCTTTAATAGCAGTATCCGGATCTTTTAATACATGACCAGTTACAACACATACAACACGTTCACCTTTATCTACAACACCATTATCTACTAGTTTTCTTAAACCAGCAATAGATGCCGCAGATGCAGGTTCTACTCCAATACCCTCGGTTCTTGCTAAGTATTTTTGGGCATCTAATATCTCATCATCAGATACAGTTTCACAATAACCATCAGAATCATAAATAGCATGTAACGCTTTCTGTGAAGATACAGGATTTCCTATACGAATAGCTGTTGCAATAGTTTCAGGATTTTCAACAGGTTTTAAATCCATAGTATGTTTTCTAAATGAATTTGCAACAGGAGCTGCACCTTCCGCTTGGATACCAGTCATCATTGGTAAATCATCAATAAAACCTGCATTATGGAATTCATTCACACCTTTCCAAATAGCGGAAATGTTTCCAGCATTACCTACAGGTAAAATTATTCTATCTGGAGATTGCCAGCCTAAATCATGTACAATTTCATATCCAATTGTTTTTTGACCTTCCAATCTGAAAGGATTAATTGAATTTAATAAGTACAAATGTTTTTCAAGAGCAAGTTCTGTCATAGCCTCAAGAGCTTGATCGAAATTACCATTAATAGAAAATACTTCAGCACCATGGAACATTGCCTGTGCAAGTTTACCTAAAGCTACCTTACCAGACGGTAAGAATACAACACATCTAAGTCCTCCACGTGCGGCATAAGCAGCAAGTGAAGCGGAAGTGTTTCCAGTTGAAGCACATCCTACAGTGTGAACACCAAGTTCCATAGCTTTAGTCATACCTACTGTCATACCCCTATCTTTAAAACTACCAGTAGGATTTGAACCCTCTACTTTAACATATAAATCTACGCCAAGTTCATCTCCAATTTTGTCGCAATGTACAAATGGGGTTCCACCTTCATCTAAAGATACAATTTTAGTTTCATCAACAGGTATACATTCTTTATATTTCCATACATTTTGACGACGACCATCAAATATACTTTTATCTACATCAAAATCAGGAACTGCTTCCAAAATAGATCCACATTTAGGACAAGTATATATGATTTCATTATCATCAAATTCTTCACCACAAGATATACATCGAATCATAATATCACTTAAAAATAAATAGTTAAATAAGATTTATAATTTTAATCTTCATTCTCTTACATAATAACAATTAAGATATTAATTTAATTATTAAAAAAATGTTTATAAATTTTTTAAAATAAATTTGATAAAGCATTTATATCTAAAATAAATCTTAAAAAAATAATACAAATATATTTTAAGTTTTATAATATAAAACTTTTTTTCTAATATAAAGTTAATATAGGAAAAATAATATTTAATGTTTAAATTATTATTAATTGCAACATACAAAGACAAGATTTATTTAATATGGTAAGTCTGTATTAAATAATTTGCAAGATCTTTTGTAATATATACTTCTATATATGCTGCAATCATAAGTAAAATAACACCTATTAAAAATATAACAAATGATTGTATTAAGATATCATTGTTTTTATCAAAGGATATGATAAATCTATTAGTTAAAGAAATATCCTGACCTTTGCTGAATTCTAAACCATTTTTATCTTTATGAGTGGTTTTATTTAAAATAAAATCCCAATCTGGTTTCCAAATGTCTTTAATAAGATAATAAATAAATTTAAATAAGGTAAATCCTGCAGCACCACCAAATATTAATCCAGGAATCTCAAATATCCCATGGGGAAGAATGAATAACAATATTTGCATGAAAGATCCCCGTGTCAAGAAGTAACCGATAATCAATCCATTAAATACCATCAATATTGCAGGAAGTATACCGGCTACAATTCCACCCCAATACATTCTAAATAACACATGGAAATTATTTGAAAATATTGACAGATAGGTTAATGTAATTCGACCAGAGGTAATTTGTTTTCTCATTGTGCTTATTACAGGTTCTACCGAAGATTTAAAGAGAGGAGCCATAAAATATGCCATAACTGTTGGTATGATAAACAATAAAATAGCAATATAAAACATCTTCTTATTTACAGTAATTGATGTTTTAATATATGCAAACAATCTTTTAATATTATCTCTAATAGAATTCATATTACCACAAATAAAAGTTTTAAAGAAAACTTAATCAAATAATGTTTGGGCAATCTCATTTGCCTCTTCTTGTTTAATATGTAAATCATCCATAAACTCGGAAAGGAATTGGCAAGTTCTATTTTTACAATCACCACAAAGAAGTGTACCATTTAAACATTCTTCTTTAACCTTTTCAAGTTCTTTATCATCATCCATTAGATGATATAATAATACTTCAAAAATAACACATTGATCAGGTTGTCCGCCTTTCTCTTTTTGTTCCTGAAGGGATTCTCTACCACCAGTTTTTGCAGATTTTAATTTTTTAACCGCATCTTTAGTTTCATCATTTAAAAATATTGCAGTTTTAGGTTTACTTGAAGACATTTTAGCACCTGTTAATCCTGTTAAGAATCTGTGATAGGTACTTGAAGGTACTAAG
>JBJEIL010000128.1:0-6144 GCA_051876995.1 Methanobrevibacter sp.
GAAGACTATTTTCACTATTTTTAATCTAGCTGTTTTTATTCTGTTTTATTCTATTTAGAATCATTTGGTTTCTGTTTAAATATTCCAAGTTTGTATAATCTTTTGATATAATATCTACAGTAGATGTATGCAAATATTGAACCTAGAATATCTCCTATAACAATACCCCAGTATACACCAGTAGCTCCCGCATAAAGCATGAATGCAGCTATTGCAGCAAATATCACATCCAATATTAATGATCTATTGGCTGTTAATATAAGGGATTGGGTTCCCTTTCCTAGTGCCTGTAATACTGAACTTGCTGATATACCGAAACATACAGGTAGGATATATAAACACATGATCTTTAAGAATTGTGATATGAGTGGTGATAGTTCTGCACTTGATGAGGAATATGAGAACATAAACGCTAATTGGTCTGAGAATATAAAGAATATTACCGCAACAATTAAAGCGGTTATAAATCCGATTTTTACACTGTAATTAAGTGTTGTTTTTAACTTGTCGTAATCCCTTTCACCATATGCAACTCCTGCTACTGTAATTGCAGAGGTTCCAATACCTATTGCAGGCATTATTCCAATTTGTACAAGCCTCCAACCTGCAGTATATACAGCTACTGATACGGTTCCGCCAACTATTGCAAGGATTGCATTTAGGATAATTGCGGTAATTGACATGATTAGTTGTTCAATACTAGCTGGTATACCTACAAGAAGAATGTCCTTATACATGCTTGTATCTTGTCTGAAATATTTTCTTTCAATTGATATGTAGGTGTCTTTCTTAATCATTACCCAATAAACAAGTATAATTAAACCTACAAGTCCACTTAAAACAGTTGCTATAGCTGCTCCAGCTACACCAAGTCCAAACACATAGATGAATATTGGATCTAAAATCATGTTTAATATTGCTGTAACTGCAAGTGGTATGGTTGCCCTTTTCACATCTCCCTCAGATCTCAATATACTTCCAAATAATGCTGGTAAGGTTAATGTAAATGTACCAATTATTATGATACTTCCATAACTCATACCATAACTTAATACATCTCTTCCACCCATTGCAATTAAGATAGGTTTTAAGAATACAAGTAATACGACTGTAAGAAGTATAGTGGTTATAAGTCCAATTATTAATGAGTGACATCCTGCATTATTTGCTTCATAATGTTGTTTCTCTCCAATTTTCCTAGATATTAGGGAGTTTGCCCCTGCACCTATTCCATTTCCTATACCTACTAGTATTAAGAAAAGAGGTGTTACAAATCCCAGTGCTGCAAGGGGATCTGATCCAAGACCTGCTACCCATACACTATCAATAATGTTGTTAGCACTCATAAGTAGCATACTAATAATCATAGGCCATGATAATTTTAGCAAAGCCCTTTTTGGATCTCCCCGAATCATTCTAACTGTTTCAGTATCCATATCTTCTGCCATTTTATCTTCCTTTATAATAATTAAACAGTAATCATAAAAATTAATTCTTCATTTGTCAATAGTTTAATATTCAACACTTGCATATGCAAGTATTATTTATATACTTTTTTCTAGTATATAAAGCTTGGCTATTTTGAAAAATTTTTCTAAAGTTTGAAATAAATCTTTAAATAATTGATTTAAATTCAAGATATGCTTTAATCTTTTTAATTCTTTAAAAGAAGGTTTATATTTCATTAAAAAATATAGTTGGATTTTAATATAAATAAATTTAAGCTCTCTTAGAGATTTATATTGGTTTAAAAATAAAAAATAAGATTAAGATTAGGTTGTAGTCTTTAAGCGAAACCATAAGATACTACATTACCATCAGAATCTGCAGTTCTATAATATCCGTCATCATAATGGACTTTATGATATCCATTACCTATGTCTTCACTATATGTTTCATGTTCTTTAGGATTCCAACCGTCCCTTCCAGTATCATTTTCTTTAAGCCTGTGTGAACTGCTATCACTACTTGATGAATCTGAACTTGATTGGCTGTTGCTGCTTTCATCATCATCTGTTAGGTTTGTAGTGTTATTAGTACTGTTATTTGTAAGATTAACTGTATTATTTACTACATCCTGGTTATTGCCATTACTAGATAAAACAAAATAAGCCGCAAGAGAAAGGATGGCAATACAAACAATTACAATTACTGCGATTAATATTATATCTTTATTCTCCATGTTTCGCCCCCATAAGTTTTTTAAGATACATTACTGTGTATATCTATTAAATTATTAAGCATTTTCTAAATTTATAACATATAAATTAAAAATGGTTTTTTGATGATGCATTAATTGATTATAACTTATAACATATAACTTATAATTTATAACTTATAATGATAGTTTATAAGTAAATAATAAATTTCCAATTATAACTTATAACTTATAATCTATTTTTTATAAAAAATCAATACTATCTTGAATCATATCTAATAATTTAAAATTAAAATTAATCAGAATTATTAGATTTATAAAATAAAGTATAAAAATTAAATATAGAAAAGATAAGCTAGAAATATAAAAAAATAGTAATAATTAACTCATATGAGTTAATTTAATCCTTTAAATAATGATACATTATAGCTTTCTGGGCATGTAACCTGTTTTCAGCCTGATCATATATAACAGATTGAGGACCATCAATAACTTCACTTGTTACTTCTTTACCTCTTATTGCAGGTAAGCAATGCATAAATATAACATCATCTTTTGCTAATTTCATGGTTTCCTCATTTACCTGATATTTTGCAAAGTCATTATTTCTTTTTTCTGCCTCTTCCTCTTCACCCATACTTACCCAGACATCAGTGTATACAGCATCAGCATCTTTTAAGGCAAGTTCTAAATCAGGTGTAATGGTTATTGTGGAACCAGTTTTTTCAGCTATTTCTAAACCTTTTTCTGTAATCTTCTTATCTGGTTCATATCCTTTAGGGCAAGCTATTGCAAAGTCCATTCCTAAATAAGCACAAATTAGTAAAAGTGAGTTTGATACATTATTTCCATCACCGACAAAGGTCAATTTTCTATTTAAATCTCCCTTGTGTTCTTTAATGGTTAATATATCTGCAAATGCTTGACATGGATGTTCAACATCAGTTAATCCATTGATGACAGGAACGTCTGCTTCCTCTGCCAATTCAACAACATCTGCATGATTAGTAGCCCTTATCATTATTCCATCAACATATCTGCTTAAAACCTTAGCAGTATCTTTAATAGGTTCTCCTCTACCAAGTTGAATATCGTTTGTGGATAAAAATAGTGCAGTTCCACCTAATTCATACATTCCCACTTCAAAGGATACTCTTGTACGTGTTGATGATTTCTGAAAGATCATAGCTAATTTCTTGTCTTTTAATGGCTCTTCATCATCAAATTTACCATCTTTAAAATCACTAGCTAAATTAATGATATTTTCTATATTATCTTCCAAATCAGTAATTGATAAAAGACTATTCATTTAATTTCTCCAATAAATTAATAAAATTAAAATTATATATTTGTTTTTTCTATTTATAAATACTTTCTAAAATATTAAAAATTTAATGTATCTACATATATCTAAATATGATGGTATACTATATCCTAAATTGCTATTAACTAGTATTTTCAATTTATCTAAAAGATTTTCAATTTTTTTTACAGTAATACTTATTTAATAGAATAGTTATTTGATTTAATAGGTTTTAATATTATTTTCAAATTTGTATGGAAATTATCTAGATTAATGGATATGATTTTAGATTAATTTTCAAATATTATGAAAACAAATAGAATAATGGGTTGAATTTATATGGAGACTAGTGCAGATGAAATGAAGGAAAATATTAAAAAGATTTATAAACGTTTAGATCAGGTATCCCCCGTTGATTTTGACTGTGGAAAATTATGTGGGGAGGTATGTTGCGTTTATGATGCAGAGGATTATCACAATGAGGATTTGGCATTATATCTATTGCCTGGTGAGGAATTGATGTATGAGGATAGTGATAGTTTTGAGTTATATTATGTTGATTCATCTGAGATTAGATATCCCCACTCATGGAAGGGCCGAATCTATCTTGTAAGATGCACTAATCCACCAAAATGCGATCGCAGTATTAGACCAATCCAATGTAGAACATTTCCCTTAATACCTCATTTAAACAAGAAAGGGGAACTCCATCTAATCTTTGATGAAAGTGAATTTCCCTATAAATGTCCAATCATACATGATCATATAAAACTGAATGATGATTTTATAAAAGTGACCTATGAAACATGGTCTGTTCTAATAAAAAATCCGCTGGTTTTTGATTTGGTGGACATGGATTCTAGAATAAGGGACAATAGAAAAGTAGACTATGAAATTGTAATATGATTCATCTTAAAAATCTTAAAGATTAAAAATAGAAAAAAATACTTTATTTATTATTTAATTGGTTAATTTGGATTAGAGAAATTTATAAGTTTAAAAAAAATAAGATTTTAGATTAATCTTATTTTATAAGCCTTTAATTTCATTCATATGGTTTACACGTTTCTGTACAAGTTCCTCTGTTCCAACATCACTTCTATGATAGACAGGACCCTTTACAAATTCGCATGCTTTTTCTGCAATCTTTTCAGCTTCACTAATGGATTTGCCTTGAGCCACAATACCAAGGGCCCTTGAACCTGTAAGTTTTATTCCATCATCATCTTCGCTTACTGATGCATAGAAGACCTTTGCACCTAAATCCTCAATTGCCTTCTCATCAACTTCTATTTTTTCACCGGCATACTCTGTATCCGGATATCCGTCAGGTACAATATATTTACAGACACTTGCAAGATTATTGAATTCAACTTTATCTAAGTTTCCATCTGCAATTGCTTTACATACATCAATCATCTTGGTTTTCATAAGAGGAAGTACATTCATTGCCTCAGGATCCCCGAATCTTGCATTAAACTCAATCAAACGTGGTCCGTCTGAGGATAACATGAATTGACCATACAATATTCCTTTGTAAGGTTTAGCATCTTTAGCTATTGCATCAACAACTTCCTGCATGATTTTTACAGAAGCATCATAATCCTCCTGTGATAAAAATGGCAATAATCCTCCCTTATCGGAATATGAACCCATACCTCCTGTAATCGCACCTTGGTCCCCCTCAAATGCATGTGGATGGTCCTGTGCTGCTGGCATTGGAGCTAAGTGTTGTCCGTCACAGAAAGCTTGGATTGTATATTCCTCTCCAATTACCCTTTCTTCAATAATTACCTGTGCAAATCCACCCATCACATTATCGATAACTTCTGATGCATATTCCTTAGCCTCATTGTTGTCCTTTAAGTGGTCACCTACTATTTTAACTCCTTTACCACCTGTTAGTCCTACAGGTTTTACAACGACTTCCTTGTCATATGAGTCTAGAAATTCATTTAAATCCTTGGTGTTGTCAAATACCTTGTAGGTTAATGATCCTGGAATATTGTATTTCTCAAAAAGATTTCTCATAAATGATTTATCAGTTTCAATTCTTGCTGCACTTTTACAAGGTCCTACACATTTAACTCCAACCTCTTCAAGCTTATCTACAATACCCTCTCCAAGAGGTGACTCAGGTCCAATTACTGCAAGTTCAATATTGTTATCTTTAGCATATTCTGCTACCTTATCAACCTCTCCCTCATCGCCAATGGTGTATGTGGACATTCTTGAGATTCCAGGGTTTTTCTTACTAATATATGTATATAGTTCTACATCATCCTTGAGAGCATCACAAATGGCATGTTCTCTTGCACCTGCACCAACAACTAAAACTTTCATATTATTTTCTCCTTTTTTAAGATTATTCCTTAATCAGTCTAACTTTAAAATACTGTTTTCTAATCTAAACTAAAAATATTTTATATATTAAAGTTTATATTAATCATTAAATATATTATTATTATATTTTAAATTTTATATAATAATATTGAAAAATTATTCTTTTTCAATCTTTAATATTTACATTTATAATTTAAAGTTAAATCTACCATTATGTATGGGATTTTTTTAAAGACTTTAATTTAACCGTTGGTAGATATTCATTTTATACAATTAAAAGGTGATTTAATGAATGGTGGAGAGGCTATTTTAAAAGCCCTTAAGGAACAGGGAGTAGACA
>JBJEIL010000129.1:0-28991 GCA_051876995.1 Methanobrevibacter sp.
TAATAAAGGCCTTAAAAAGTGATATGGAAACTTCGTCCTGCAGGATTAATGGTGGTATAATTTTTACTGGAGGGTAAGAATTAATTACCTTTATTGTGGGAATGTGTTAGGCCCGGAAGGGAGCAGCTCTACTATGAACAATTAATGCTTGTAGAGTAGCGGAGTGGAGTCGGTTTTTGAGATAACCTTTATTGTTGAATTTAGTCCACTTTCGGATGTGCCATTTTTTATTAAAATTTTAAGTTTTCTTATCTTCCTGATTTTTTTATTAGTAAAATAGAAAAACTTTTATATTATAGTTAATAAAATAATAATAGTTAGTTGATTATTTAACTACAATTTTTAATTTTTTTCAAATGTCGGGATGGCCCAGCCTGGTACGGCGTCGGACTGCTAATCCGATTATCCCTTGGATAACACGGGTTCAAATCCCGTTCCCGGCGTTTATTTTTTATTTAGCTTATTTTTCTATATTTTAAACCATGATTTTTTATTAAAGTTTATATATAATAAGAAATATAACAATAGTTATGTTTAGATTTTTAATAAATTAGTTTAGATATTGGTTAATAGTTTTTGTATTAGAAGTATTCCCTTTTAATTTTATTATTTTCTATTTGTTAATAAATTAAATAAGTTTAATAATTGTTTTAATATAAATTAATGTGAGGTAAAACATGTGTGAATTATTTGCTTATTCTTCAGATAATCCCTTAGAAATAAATGAATATTTAAAAGACTTTTATTCCCATTGTAGTTATCATCCACATGGATGGGGTTTAGCTTTATTAGATTCTTCAAATTATTCTGTTTATAAAGAGCCTGTTTGTGCAAGAATGAGTTTAAATTTGAAAAATCTTTTAGAAAAGCCTATAATCAATAAAAATGTTTTTGCACATATTAGACTAGCTACAATAGGTAAATTAATTCCCTCTAATTGTCATCCTTTCTATAAAAAAGATGATTCTAATAGAATGTGGACATTAATTCATAATGGAACAATATTTGATGGTTCAGATTTATGTAGATATTCCATGATTCAAGAGGGAAGTACTGATTCTGAAAGAGTTTTACTTTATATTATTGATAACATTAATAAACTTGAATCTCAAAAAAATAGAAGCTTGGATGTTAAAGAACGTTTTGATTTATTAAGTAATCTGGTTTCAAACTTATCTTTTAATAACAAATTAGACTTTTTGCTTCATGATGGTGAATATATTTATGTTCATATGAATTGTACAGACTCTTTACACTGCTTTAAATTTAATCATGGTATTATGTTTTCAACAGTACCATTAAATAGGGGGCATTGGGAAGATATGCCATTAAACACTTTATTATGTTTTAAAAACGGTAAATTAATATTTAAATCCAACCCTCATAATAACGAATACATTGAAACTCCTGAACAGTTAATCTTTATTAAAAAATTTTTAAATTCATTAGATAAAGTATATGAAGAAGATTTTTTATGGTAGTAAACATCGGATTTAGAATATTTATATCTTAATTAAACAGGATAAAGAGTTCTTTTTTTAAACTAATACATGAAAATATTAATTATAAAAACTGATCTGCTAAAAAATTATTATCTAAACTAATGAAACATCTGTAT
The DNA here is from genome assembly GCA_051876995.1 of Methanobrevibacter sp. GTDB lineage: Archaea > Methanobacteriota > Methanobacteria > Methanobacteriales > Methanobacteriaceae > Methanarmilla. The sequence goes on from JBJEIL010000129.1 coordinate 1,619, forward strand.
AAAAGAAATTTTAATGAACATGTTAATTTAGTTAGGTAGGGGTTATTATGGAAGATATTTTTAGTTTATCAAATATAGAAAAATATTTTACTGGTGAACAGTTATTGGAAGGTTTATTTGGAATAGAATGGGAAGGTTTAAGGACCCTAAAAAATGGTCATTTGTCTTTAAAACCACATCCTACAGTTTTTGGAAACAAGTTAGATAATCCTTATATTACTACTGATTTTTCTGAGAGTCAATTTGAAATCATTACTCCTGCATTTGACAGTGTTGAAAAAGCATTTCAATTCTTTTCATTTATCTCTGATTTGGTTAATGTTTCTTTAAGTGAGGATGAATTCATGTGGTTTCAATCTTTACCTTGTATACTTCCGGAATCAGATAAAATACCCATTGCGAAATTTTCCAGTGATAGGGGTTTGGCTAAAAGATTTTCAGATTATAGAAAAGGTCTGGCTAAAAAATATGGTCTTCAAAAACAATTAATCTCAGGCATTCATTTTAATTTTTCATTTAAAGATGAGATGATTCAAGAATTTTATAAACATATTATTGAGGATACATTTATTTATATTAATTATAAAGATTTTAAAGATAAACTATATCTGAAGATTGCAAGAAATTATATTAGGCATTCCTGGTTAATTATCTATCTTACGGGATGTTCCGTTGCAGCTCATAGAACTTTTACGGAGGAATGTACTAATTTAATGCAGTATAGTGATAATAAAGGAAGTTTTTATACAGAATCAGGACCATCTTTAAGAAATTCCTCCTGCGGTTATAAAAATTTAGAGCCATTAAGACCTAGCTATAATAATGTGGCTGAATTTACATCTGATGTTCAAGGATATATTGATCAAGGTAAATTATCAGAAGCTAAAGAATTATATACGCAGATTAGATTAAAGCCTAAAAATCCAAGTAAAATGCTTGAATCATTAAATGAAGATGGTATTCAATATATTGAAATTAGATCATTGGATATTAATCCTTTCTATAAATGTGGTTTAATCCAGAAGGATATGGATTTTTTACATCTGTTTTTAATATATATGCTTATTATGGAAGAGTCTGACTATGAGGATTGGCAAAATGAAGCTATTTTGAATGAGGAGAAAGTTGCACAATATGGTTATCTTCCAGATTTAAAATTACTAAAGGATGGAAAGGAAATAAATTTTCAGGATTGGGGGCTAAAGATTTTTGAGGATATGGAAGACTTTGTAGAAGCTTTTAATATGGATTATTTTAAACCTATTTTAACCTCACTTAAAAAGAGATTTTGTAATCCTTCATTAACATATGGTAAGCGTCTTCTTAAGTTAATTAAAAAAGATGGATTTATAGAAAGTCAAATCAATTTATCTATGAATAATAAGAAAACAAGTGAGTACATTATTAGAAATACTGATATATTAAGGGATGAAAGATTTAAAAAATATGTTCCTATTGCACTTCAAGGTAAATATTCTGGTTAATTTCTCTTTAAAATTGAATGTTTTATATGATTGCAATACCTTGTTTTTGTAGATTCAATTATATGGTTCTTCTATATAATCTTAAGTTTTATTATTTTTATAAAAATTTTATTTATCAAAAAATTATTAGAAACAATAGATTTAAATATGTGAATTTATTATTATAATATATGAGAAATGAGCAACTACTCATTTTTTTAATTTAATATAAAATTAGAATTTAATAATTTGGGAGTTATTATTTATGTCAAATGAATTTTTAGAAACTAATAATAGTTTTTTTGATCCTGTATCAACTCATGTTGAATTTGGTAGCGGTAAACTAAATCAAATTTCTGAATTTTTACCTGATGCTAAAAAAGCTTTAATTGTTACAACTAATGGAAAATCAGTTAAAAGAAATGGTTACTTGGATACTTTAATAGAAAACTTAAATAAAAAAGGTATTGAATATGTAGTGTTCGATGAGGTTGAACCAAATCCTTTAAACACCACAATTGATAAAGGTGCAGATATTGCTGAAGAAGAGAAATGTGATATAATTATCGCAATTGGTGGTGGAAGTGCAATGGATGCTTCTAAAGCAATTGCATTAGTTGCAACTAATCCTGGAAAATTATGGGATTATGTACAATTTGGTAAAGGAGGTAAAAAAACTCCTCAAAATAAGGCATTACCTTTAGTTGCTATTCCAACTACTGCAGGAACCGGTTCTGAAGCAGATATGGGTGCTGTTGTAAGTAATAATGAAACAAAAGAAAAAACTGCAATTTTTGGAGAAGATTTATTACCTGTTGTTTCAATTATAGATCCTAAATTAATGGTATCTATTCCTGAAAAATACACTGCATTTCAAGGATTCGATGCAATATCCCACAGTCTTGAAGGTTATATTAATGGTATTGTTAATATGTATTCTGATATGTATGCTTTAGAGGCTATACGTAATGTTCACGAGTATTTACCTAAGGCAATAAATAATGGAAATGATCTTGAAGCTAGAGAAAAGGTAGCATTTGGAAGTTATTTATCTGGTCTTGTAATGAGTGTTGGAAATACCAGTAGCTTACACTCTCTTGAACATGCATTGTCTGCATACCATCATGATCTCCCACATGGTTTAGGTCTAATCCTACTTAGTAAAGCATACTTTAAATTTTTAATCAATAAACATGTCTGTGATGATAGATTTATTAAATTAGCAAAAGTGATGGGTATTGAAGACGCTGAAGATCCTATGGATTTCATCACTGCATTAGATAAGTTCCATAAAGATATTAAAGTTGATGGATATAAAATGTCTGATTATGGCGTAAGTCCTGATGAATTTGAGGCAATGGCTCATACTGCATTTGATAGTATGGGTATATTGTTTACAGTAGATCGTTATGAATTTACTGTAGAGGATGTTGTAAAAATCTATGGGGAATCTTTTGAATAGATTTATTAGTTTAATATCCCAATACACATAAACTTTAAAAAATTGATTTTTATTAACTTTTTATTATATCTCTAAATCCATTAAATTATTTGTTATTATGATGGATTTATGGTCTATAATTTTTTAATGCTTTTTTTTAATTGAATTATAAATATTTAAAAATAATTAATATACTCTATTTATAAAAAATCAGTAATGAGATAATATTAAGTTTAAATTTTAAAATTTAATGTTTAATAAAATAATTAAAATATATTTTATCTATAAAAAATTATATTGTTTTAATATTGATTTTAGGTATTTAATTAATTTTTAAGTTAATATGATAATTATCTTTTTAGTTTTAAAAAATAGTAAAAGAAGAATCAGTATTCTTCATCAATTTGTTGTTCGTGATTATATTTTACGCCATAAGGACAAGCATGAGCAGTAACACCATGGATAATATCAATTTTATTTTCTACCTTGTTTTGTACCTTATGGGTAATCTCATGTGATTCAATTAAGCTTAATTTAGGATCTAATTCAATATGGAATGTTACAGTTGCATATGAGCCTAAATAATTGATTCTAATATCATGAATTCCATAAACTCCATCAATAGAAAGTGCTTCTTTTTCGATATCCTCGATTAACTCTTTTGATGGAACTTTTCCCATAATATTGTCAATATTATCTTTTGCAACTTCTAAAGCTATTTTAACTATCATTAAACCAATAAAAAGACCAATAATTGGATCTACTTTTGCATATCCTAATCTTGATATAACTACTCCAATCAATATTGCAAGTGATGATAATAAGTCTACCCTTTGATGTTTTCCATCCGCGACGATTGCAGGACTGTGGATATTCTGGCCGATTCTAATGATATTCTGACTCATGATTATATTAATTATCATTCCGATTATTGCCATTACCCCTGCAAGTTCTGAAGGAGCGGTAACAGCTTGTGCGAAGAATAATTTGTCAACAGCTCCCCTTATAATTTCATATGCAATTATTGCAAGGAAAACAACTATTGTAAGCCCGCTTATTGCTTCAGCCCTTCCATGTCCTAATGGGTGTTCCTCATCTGCAGGTTTATTTGCAAATTTAAAACCTATATATGCAATTATTGAGGTTGCAACATCTGAGAATGTATGTGCACCTTCAGCTACAAGTGCATAACTTCCAGATATCATTCCGACAACAATGTTGAATATTGTAAGAAAGGTATTTCCAATTATGCCAGTTAAAGCAGCATTTCTTCCAGCTTTATGTCTATCATCAGCATTCATATTTTTTCACTAAATTATCGATTAACTTTTAATTTATTTTAATACCTATTTAAAGAATATGCTTTTTAGGTAACTGTAAAATTATTAATTTATTTTTATTATTGGTAAATATCTAATTTTTAAAATTAGAATTGTCCTATAAATTATTATTTAATTTAAAAATAAAATTATTTGAAGTATTAATTGTTAAGAAATTCTTAATTTAATGAGATTAATGTTATTTATTCATTTTATAATGTTTATTTAAAAATTTTATAATCATGTTTATTTAAAATCTTTAGTGTTAAACGATTGATTAGCTATTTTTATTAAAATAAGTGAATATTAGAGTTTTATATTATCAATTTATAGATTAATAGTTTTATATTTAAGAATATGTGTATATTAAAGTTTAATAATTAAAAAAATAGGTTTATAGATTGGAGTTTTATATTAAAATAAAATGGAAGTAATCTAGGAAAAATATTAAAAAATTTAAAAATATTTAATTATATTTTTCTTAAAATGTCCATGGCCTTTTCAATATTTTCATATGAATTTGCATAAGACATTCTTACATTGTTTTTACCTTCAGATCCAAATGCAATTCCCTGTACACAGAGTACACCTGCATCCATAGCTTTTCTAATGAATTCCTCAGGATTAGGTACTTTTGGAAATACATAAAAGGCACCTTCACCTTTAACACATTCATATCCCATATCGTTTAAGCTATCTGTAATTAAATCTCTTCTTTTCTCGAATTCTTTTGCCATTTTACTTACGGATTCCTGAGGTCCTCTTAATGCTTCAATTCCACCTATTTGGGATATTGAACTTGCACAGGCAGTAGTATATTGATGAACTTTAAGAAGCTCCTCTGTAAAGTAGGATGGTGAACTCATATATGCAAGTCTTAAACCTGTCATTGCATATGCTTTTGAGAATCCGTTAATTGTAATGACATTATCACTGTATGCTCCTGGGGAGTAGTGTTTTTTATTGTCGTAAATAATCTTTTCATATATCTCGTCTGAGATAATCATTATGTCATTATCGGTTGCAAGATCTGCAATGCCCTTAATGTCCTCTTTATCTATTACTGCTCCTGTAGGGTTTGAAGGACTGTTTAAGATAATTCCTTTTGTATTTTCTGTGATTTTTTCCTGAATGTCCTCGGTTTTAACTTTGAATCCTCTCTCCATTGGTGTTTCATATCCTACTGGTTTTGCCTCAGCTAATTTTACAGTTGCCTCATAAGATAAAAATCCCGGATTCGGAATTAAAACCTCGTCCCCCTTTTCAAATAATGCTTGACAACAATCGCTTAATGCTTCACTAGCTCCACAAGTTACAATTATGTCGTTGGTATTGGTTTTTATATGGTTGTCTTTTGATAGTTTTTTAACAATTTCTTCCCTTAACTCTTCATAACCTCTGTTGGGGGTGTAATGGGAAAAATTATCATCAATTCCTTTTTTCATTGCATTTTTAATGTTTTCTGGAACATCAAAATCAGGTTCTCCAATAGCTAAATTAATAGCATCCGGATTTGTATTCTCGAACATTTTCCTAATCTGTGATAATTCAATTAAACTTGTTCTATATGTTGATTTAACCATTCTTGTAACCTCTTAAATGATTAATTTGAATTTTTTAAAATAAATTAAAATATATTTTTCTTTTTTAAATGATATGATAATATCTGTGATTAATTTTATTTAATATTTTAAAAGTTAATCCAATTTAATTTAATAATTTTTTTTTAAATTTAAAATTAATGTGATTTTTGTTATATCAATAATCCGTTATAATTTTGAATAATGGGCTTTTTTTTTATAAGATAAACTAACTATAATGATTATGCAGTTTTATCTTAAAAATTAAAATAATGGTATAATTTTAATTAATTAAACCATTAATGGTAACAATTATATTTACAACTATAACATTTGCTCTCCTGGCACCATTCGGTTGTAATATTCAAATCCATTTTTTCTCTTTCTCCTTTTAGAAAATCTTTTCTATATCCTAAATCTATATTATCCCAGGGTAATTTATCCTCAATATTATACTGTGGGAGATGTTTTTCCCATTCTTTAATACTAATATTTTCATCTGCAGATTTTTCAATTAACTTGGAGATATCTTTACCACCACATGATAATATATATTGTTTTAATCCTAATTTGGGACTATCAAATTTAAGATTTATTCCTTTAAGTTCTTTCTTAAGATATTTTATCTTTTTCTTAATTGAATCCATATTGTAAGTATCCCACTGGAGGGGTGTTTGAGCTTTAGGAATTAAAGGATTTATGCTAAACTTAATTGATAGGGAATGGTTTATTTTATCTTTTCTTGAATTAATATCTTTTATATAATCCTTAAGTTCTATAATATCCTCTTTAGTTTCATTTGGAAAACCAATTATGAAGTAAAATTTTAGATTAAAACCAATATTCAATGCAGAGTCAATTAGGTTGTCTATTAGTTCGTCTGGAATATCCTTATTAATACGTTTTCTAAGATGATATATGGATTCCGGAGCTATCGTTAAAGTTTTAAGGCCACTCATTTTAAGATATTTTAAAGATTTATTTGTAATAGTTTCAATTCTCATGGAGGGTGTTGATATTTCAAAGCCTCTTTTTTCAAGGGATTCTATTAATTCATCTATCTTTGAATAATCAGATACTGCAGGTCCAATTAAAGCGATTCTATTAAGTCCACTATTTTTTCTTGAGGTCTCAGCTATTTCAATAAGCTTTTCAAGTGAGGTTTCTCTTGTAGGTCTATACAAATATCCAGACATACAGAATCTACATCCTCTACTACAACCCCTTGAAACATTTAGCATTATTGCATTTTGAAAAACAGGGGTATATTCTTTATCGTCTGTATGAATAATTATTGGGTAGGTTATATGGTATCCATTATCCATATCTTCAATAAGGGATATTTCGGTTTTATTATTAAATTTTGGAATATATAGACTCTCAATATCCAAAAATCTATCAAGGTTTTCATGAGGGTTAGGAATTTCCCTGTAAAGATCTAAAAATTCACTTAAAACATTTTCACCTTCACCAATAATAAAAATATCCACAAAATCAGCAATAGGCATTGGATTGGCAGTAACCGTAGGTCCCCCAGCTATTATTAATGGATCTTTATCGGTTCTATCCTCTCTTCTTAAGGGGATATTTGATTCTTTCAATATCTTTACAAGATTAAAATAATCCTCCTCAAACTGTATTGTGAAACTGAGTATATTGAAGTCGGATGACGGACTGTTTGTTTCAATACTTCTTGTATTTGGGAATATTATCCTTTCACAGAAACAGTCGTCTCTATCATTTAATAAATTATATATTATCAGGTAACCTAATGAAGACATAGCTATTTTATAAGCATTCGGATAAACTAATCCAAACCTAATTTCTATGTTTTGAATCTTTTTTTGAACTATGTTTTCCTCATAAATCATAATTTTACCTTAAAATTAATTTAATTATAACTAGTTTACTATTAATATCTAATCTATATTTTAATCTAATTATAATTTTTTTATAATTTTTATGAATATCTTATTTGTTATTAGATATTTTATAAGTTAATATTCTTTAAATATTGTTTAATTATTTTTTATTCTTTAATTCAAGTCCTTTTATACCTTTATTTCTATTTATAATTTTTTATATTAAAAATATAAAGATAAGTATAAATAAATTAATAGATATACTATCTATTAAAAATATTTCAATTGATTTTATGAGTGAGAAAAAATACAAAAAGGTAGTTGTAGGTGGAACTTTTGATAAGTTTCATTATGGGCATAGGAAATTATTGGAAACTGCATTTCAATTAGGGGAGTTTGTTGAGATTGGTGTAACTTCTGATGCTTTCGGTGGACTAAAAGGGGATATTGATTCCTGTGAAGTTAGAATGTCTAATTTAAATAATTTTTTTAAAGATTTTGATAACTTTCATTTAATCCGTTTAGATGATAAGTATGGTCCTACGATTTTTGAAGAGGATTATGATGCTATAGTGGTTAGTGAGGAGACAGAACCTACAGCCCTTGAAATAAATCAAATAAGGGTGGATAAAGGTATGCATCCTATTGATATTGTAGTGGTAAGCTTTGTTTTAGCAGATGATGGTATTCCTATTTCTTCCACTAGAATACGTAAAGGAGAAATTGATAAAAAAGGAAAATTGATTTAATTACTTTTTAAAACTTTTCATTAATAGAATCAAAACGATATGTTTATATATACATATCGAGATAAATAGTATATATAAAATTTATAGGTGATTTAATGGCTATTCAAATAGACGCAGATAAGTGTGGACATATTGATAATTGTCCAGGCGAAGGTTTATGTATAAAATTATGTGAACAAGGCGCTTTAGTTGAGGATAATGGAAATGTAAAAATCATCCCTGAAAACTGTGATGATTGTGATTTATGTATCCAAAACTGTCCTAACCAAGCAATATCTAAAGTATAGATGGGGTATTTCCTATGTCACTTTTTGCAAGAGAAGGTTTAGAAAATAGGGAATTAATTCATGATAATGATAAATGTGTAGGTTGTGGAATTTGTGCGGATACTTGTCCAACTGAAGCATTAAGATTAGGTCCAATTGTACCTATTGCAAGAGGACTTTTAAAAATGGATTATATCTCATGTAATAAAAATGAATGTGTTTTATGTGGTTTATGTGCATCTTCTTGTCCTTTCGGTGCTTTAACTCTTAAAATCGATGGGGAAGAAATCTCACAATTAAAAGACTATCCAAATTGGCATAATGATGCAAAAATCAATGAAGAAGACTGTCTTTTCTGTGGTAGATGTGTTGAAGCATGTCCTAGAGATACAATTTTCTTTAAAAGGAATTTACCTGACCGTAATGATTTGCTTGTAGGTGAAATCAGTATTAATGATGAGGATTGTATCTATTGTAGAATATGTTCAGAATTGTGTCCAGCAAGTGCAATTACTGTTACATCAAATAATGAATTTGGAATTCCAGATACTATTGAGGTAGATGATTCCAAATGTGTTTATTGTAAAGTATGTAAAGCAGCTTGTCCTGAAAATGCAATTACCGCTATTTGCAGTACTTGTATGCACAATGAAGAAATTGAAAAACCTCAAATTACTGGTACTGTCTTCATTGAAGGAAAATGTATCGATTGTGGATGGTGTAAATCTGTCTGTCCAGCAGACGCTATTGAAGTAAATAAACCATTTATTGGTGAAATCCTAAGAGATCCAGAATTGGTATGTAAGGGTGAAACATGTCATGCATGTAAAGATGTATGTCCTTGTAATGCTGTAGAGATTATTGATAATGAATCTCATATGGATCCTGAACACTGTAATTTATGTGGTTCATGTGCAAAAGCTTGTCCACAAAACTTGCTTACTATTAAAAGAGAAAGTATGGAACTTGATAATATTAAATCTACTTCCTGGCAAGATATTCTTGGTAAATTAGTAGAATAAATATTATTAATTTTCTTTTTTTATACTTTTTTCGGATTTTTAATTTTAGTCTGTCTATAAATTCTAAGTTTTGTATTAAATTCATTTTAAATTTTCATTAAATTTAACTATTTTCCTTAAAAACAATATCTCTTTTTTATTTAAGTTTAAATTAAAAAATTAGTAATTATGTTCTAATTATTAAAGATATTTATTTAGTTTAATCAATCATAGTTTTTAAATTATTAGTTATTTAATAGGTTAATCCAGTTTAATCAACCAGATTAACCTTTAAACTAAAAAATTATAAATTGTTTAAACTATTATTTCTTCCAGTTTCAATTAGTCTTTTAAGTGATGAATTTATATCTTCATTTATTCTATAAACCATTTCTCCAACAATAATTACAATAATGATTGTTGAACCTAAAAGCAGTATTAATTCAGCACTTATTTGACTATTATTTTCCCTTAGAATTTTCATCTTATACTGAGCTATTCAAAGTCTGTCTTATTGAATTGGTATCTGATTCTGCTGTAAGATTTGATGATGAGCTTATATATGACCTGTATATTAAAAGTGCAATGATTGCAATTATTACTACTCCACCTAATAAAAGGATATATTCCGCTGCACCTTGTCCATTGTCATCTTTAAACAATCTATTTATTTTACATATTATCTGATTCATGTAATCACCAGAATATTCTTTTAATTCGTTTAATAATTAGCTTTTCTTATTTTTTTCTTAAAATATATGAGAATCTTAATAATATTTGGAATATATAAATTATTTTTTAGTTTAATTAGATTTTAAAAAGAATTTATTGGTTTATTTTTAATTTTTATCGGAATTTTTCAGATTATTTTTTTTAAAAAATTTATATATGGTTTAAAATTTTCAATAAAATTGATTTTTTTTATATGAAATAAAATTATTTAATAATTGGGAAAATATGCGGTTTTATTTTTATTTATTTTCTAAATTGTTTATTTTTTCTAATAGATTTCTATTAATCTTTTCTAATTTTTATACAAAATATAATAAACTTTAAATGTTTTTAAATTTAAACATATATTTAATATTTAAATTGTGTTAATTCAGTAATTAATTTGAATTTTAGTAGGTGTAAAGATTGGCGGATTTAGTAAAAGTTTTTTCAGGATTTCTATTACTAGCTATGGCAGTAGCAGTATTGATATTAAATATGTTTTATAATCTAAGGGAATTTATTGTTATCTTAGGCCTAATTGTAGGTGTATGCGGTTTATATTTAATAATTACTTCAACCTCTAATCAAATTATTACTTTTGGCAATGAAAACCAGGTATTAGGTAAAACGACTTCTACCAAAGATAAAATTAAAAATCTGGATGTTGAAGGTTTAAGTGATAATATTAATATTAATCTTAAACGCCCTAAATTTGAAAAAGCTAGGATTGAAGATATGGACTCACTTAATTTTGAAGATTTGGAAAATAGCGGATCTTACAGATCTTATGATGATTATGGGGATTCTGATGAGGAGGATGATTCAAAACTTGTCCTAAAAGTACAAAATCCTACATCTAAATTCACAGATAAAACTTATCAATTTACACCTAACTATGAAAGACCTTTAAAAATTACTCGTAAACCTACTAAAAAAGAAGGTCGTTCAAATGGATTATTAAATATTTCCAATATTCCTAAATCTAAAAAATCTAAAAAAATAGAAGAAGTTCTAGCTGAAAATGGTCATAATTCCAATTCTGTAGTTTATAACACTGATTTTGAGGATTTTGTTAATGAGGATCATTCTAGAGAATTGCCAAATAATGATGAGGATTATGGTTTCTATAATGACAATCCTTTAAATGAAGCTAATATCTATGGCAGTCCATTTGAATTAAGTAATCTTACAGATTTACCTGAAAATCAGGATAAAGTTGTTAGTCCAAATACTATTCCCGATACGATTACTCCTATTAAGGAAGATGAAATTGAAATAGATCCTAATAATCCTGAGTCACTTCCTATTCCAAAGCTTTTAAGAAGTTATGTAATTAGTTCTAATGGAAGAATTTCTACTCAGGAGGCATTTGATAAATTGTCTGCAAATGCAGTTAATGAAATCTGTCTGATTACAAGTTCACTTAAAGATTTGTCCCATGAATTTTTAGAGAATATTTCAAATATCCCAACTAAAATTATTATTGAAGATATTGATACCTCTGATTTATCTGAAGCTTTGATTCTAAATTCAATTGTTAAAAAGAATGTGGAAATTAGAACAATGCCGAAATTAGATACTATCAATTTAATAATAGACAATGATTATGCATTAATTGTTTCTGATTCCGAGGAGGATAAACGATTCCAATATGGTGCGGTTTATACTGATAAAACATCTATTGATGATATTAGAAACATGTTTGATTCAACTTGGAATATTGCACAGACAGTTAATAGTCAGGTATTGGCTCATGCATGATTTTTTAATTATTTATTTAACCATTTTTATTAGGCTTTAATTTGAAAATAGCTTCTAGTTTTTTCTTTTTTCTATTGATTTTTAAGATTACTTATCTAATTTTATTTATTTCTAAAATTTGAAAAAATATTTATTTTTTTATAAACAAATTATATATTAACAATTAATATTTTTAGGAGGTTGATTATGGAAATTAGATGGTTAGGACATTCTGCATTTGAGATTACTACTGATGAGGAGATAAAAATATTGATCGATCCATTTATTAGTAATAATCCTGCATGTAACATACCTGTTGAGGAATTAGAACCTGATATAATTTGTATAACCCATGGTCATTCAGATCATTTTGGTGATGCATATGAGATTGCTGTGAGGAATAATTCTATTGTAATTTCTAATGCTGAAATTGCATTATTCCTACAAAGACAGGGTATTGAAGCTGTAAGTATGAATATTGGTGGTTCTGTTTTTGTTCATGACATCAAGATTACCATGTTAGATGCTATCCACTCTTCCGATATTGACTTTGTTGAAGAGGGTGCAGTTCCAGGAGGCAGTGCGGCAGGTTTCCTATTTACCTTACCTGATGGTAAGAAGATATACCATGCAGGGGATACCGCATTATATAGTGACATGGAAAACATTATTGGACATATCTATAAACCAGATATTCTTATGGTACCAATCGGAGATAAATTCACCATGGGTCCTTTTGAGGGAGCACTTGCAACCCGTTGGATTTCTCCAAAAGCTGTTATTCCGATGCATTATAATACTTTTCCAGCTATTGAACAGGACCCGGTTGTGTTTTCTAATTTTGTAAAACAATTAGATCCTTCAATTGATGTGGTAATAATGAATCCAGGTGAAATTTACAAGCCTGAAATATTCAATCAAGAAGAAGATTGATTTTTATGGAGATTTTATATAAAATAAAATTTTAAAATTAGCTTTTATTATAAAATAGAACTTTTAGATTTTAATTAAAAAATCTAAATATTTTAAAATATTTTTTTTATTTATTTTAAAAGTTCTTTTATTTTTTAATAGTTTAACTTAATACATTTAATGAAACTAAGTTTATCTTTTATTATCATAGTCACATTTGCCCGTAGGCAAAATTCTTACTATGTCATCTAGCTCAAGTAAGTTATCTTGATTGATCTTTGATAATATACTTTTAGCCATTGCCTCTTTTTTAGTATATCCTGGTTTAATAACTACATAATTATCTGTTAATTTTTTAACTGCAGATTCCGGACCGGCCATAACTCTTTTACCTTCATAGTCAACAATTCCTACTGCAATTCTTAGTTTTGCACTTCTGATATAATTCCTGTGACCCCTAATAATAAATGATCCTTTTGCTACATATTCTCCGGATTCCGGTGTTTTTGAAACTTGTTCTGGATTGACCCAGTAAACATCCTGTGTAGAATAACCATCGCTCCATGCTGATGAAAATGATGCGGCAAATATTGCAGATTCTCTAATGGTATCCTCATCAAATTCCTCCCCATTTAATTTAATAGCTGTTGATGGCGCACCATGTATATCTGCATGCATATAAATATCATTATTATCTAAATATTTCTTTACAATATTCTCATTACTATTTGCATCACGTCCACCAATTACAAGTTTACCTGTGGAGCTTACAAACCATCTGAATTTCTCAAACCATTTAAGTTCCTTTTTTTCACGTTTTTTAGGAACCATTATATTTGCCATTGCTTTATCTTTTTTCCTTTCCATTTCCTCTAGTTGTTTTTTAGTATTTTCAATAGCAATATTAGCTCCGGAAATTTTACGTTTTGCTTTTTTGGCCTTTTCATAATAAACATCAGCATTTTCGGGAATTGATTTTCTTGAATCGATATTAATTGAAACACCTTCCAAATCTAGGGTAATGTTTCCCATCTTGTCAATAGATTTAATTATCTGTGCTTCTTTCATTCCCTCTTTTCTTGCTTTTTTTAGTATTTTATTTATTTCCTGATAGGAATAGTCTTTATCCCTCGCATTATTGATTACGCCAATAACTAATTCGATTTCCTGATAATGTGAATAGATCAATTCCCCTTTTTTATGGGATTTTTCTATAGTATCATGAAATCCCTTAAGTGTTTCTTCTTGAAGTTCAAGTCTTTTCGAATATTTTCCGACTTTTTTATTCCAGATTTTCTCTTGCTTTGAGGTGATGCTAGTTTTAACTTCTTTTGAATAGAATTCATCACATGCTTCATTGAAAGTTTCGAAGTATTCATGTTTAAAATCATTATATTTTTCAAGTTTTATTGGCACAACATCATCTTTACCTTTGGATATTATCTCTGGTTTTATTTCACCTTTACTTAAAGGCTCAAAGATTGATTTTAAACCTTGATAGATATGGTGAATGTCCTCATTGCTAAGGGAATTAGTACTTGATTGTTTATCAATTCCTTCAATTTTCATATCTTTCCTTATATTATTGGTTCTTAGCATAATCTCTTCTGCATATAAACTTCCAAGGCCGTTTTTAGCAAGTGTTCTTATAATGTCATCCTCAGAATTGGTAAAAAGAATATTCAATTCGTCTTCTGTAATTGTTAATGGATTGATTCCATTTTTAGGCGGATAGATATATTTCTTTTTAGCACTGATATCCCTATTGCTCCATGATTTTCTTTTAAGAGGCATTATGATATTTTTATCCTCATCTAAAAGAATGATATTGCCTTTAGAAAATAGCTCAATAACCAATGTATAAACCTGATCTTTTTTCATCTTGATTTCGATTATACGATCGAAATTATACTGTTTAATACTAACTACATTAGCACCCCTAAGTCTTTTTCTAAGTAACATTGGAAATGAAGGTGGTTTGGTAGGATTTTCAAGAGGATATCTACTTGTATGTACTCTTTTTCCAGCTTCCATAACTAAATCTATTCTTCCATATCCTGCTTTATGGAATCTCATAACAATAATATCTTTTGTTGGCTGAAATGATTTATCTACTCTTGAACCTTCAAGTAACTTGTTTAATTCATGGGATATTGTAAAAATATCTACATTAGTCATTGTTTTCATTAAAACTCCTCTATTTATTTAATTTCCTTAATTGTTAAAATTATAATCTATGAAATCTATTTAATGATTGATAAAAAAATTGCTTTTCTTTTATAATTATATTATCTGTATATAATTTTAAATAGTATTTTAAATTAATATTCTAATAGTAAATTTATAGTTTGATTTAATTAGATTTTTTTTTGATTAGATGTTAATCTGTTCTTTAAAATATGTTAAAAGTTTTTTAATATACTTTTTATTTAATCATATTTTTTATCTAATTTTCAATTTTTTCTGTAAATAATTATTATTTCTTTAATAAAATCATTATGTATATTTATTAGTAAGTATAAATTATAAATGTATATTTATTTATATAATTTTTCGTATTATTTTATTATAATTTTTTAATTTTGGAGGATAAACATGGATGATGTACAAAAGATTGCAGCAATCCATTTAATACCAGGTTTGATTGTAGGTGTTTTCTCTGCAATGTTTTCATATGGGACCTTTGGGTTTAAAAATGAGATTCTTGCATCTGTAATAGGTTTTATTGTTTTATATGTCATTGGTAATTACTGTCAAAAGCAATATGCAGATTCTATTGATGGTTTTAGACAATGGTTTATGATGGGAATTATTCCATTTGTTTTCGGATGGTTTTCAGTATGGGTATTATTCTTAAGCTATGCTAAATTTATTCCATTCTTATAAGATAAATAGATATTTATCTTAAGTTTTTTTTCTATTTTTAATTATTACTTTTTATTAACTATTTTATTGGGTTTTTAATCTTTTTTAAGTTTTCTAGGTTAAATTGTCTTTTTATATGTTCTTTATTTTTTTTACACAATTGATTTGGTTTATATTAATATTTTCTTATTGTTTTAGCTATTTTAATAGTATTTAATATAAAAGTCAGTAAAATACTTTATTAAATCATATATTACATTAAATGCATGAATTTAATTATAATTGTATCATAAAAAAAGAATAATAATGATATTTGTCAAATTTCTATAAAAAAAGAATAAGGATGTAATCAAATAATGGCATCAATTAAAGAAATTAAAAAAATCAAATTATGTGGTATTGGTCTAAAAAATTGATTAATAAAATTTTAAAAAAGTTAATCTGGTTATTATAATAAAAACAACCAGATAAATGTAAGTATGAAAGCAAAGACAAATATTACTGGACATATAATCTTTCCTACTTGAACTATTGAACTTATTGTTGAGATTAGTTCCGTAGATCTATTAGGTCCAAAGGTTTTTAGATTCTCTATTTTTTCTGTACTGCATCCAACTTCAACCTCTTCAAGATCTTCAAGGGCCTCTTCAATTGTTTCCTTTACATAATCAATGATTTGAGCTCTGTTACTCAATCCAATTGGGTTATATCCTCTTGAGATTGTATTCACACTATGTGTGTCTGTAGTCATAACCTCTGCCTCATCAATACCACATTTGTATACAAAGTCTAAAATCTCCTGTCTAAAGCCGACTTCCATATTATTGGAATCAAAAAGTATGTAAGCTGTTTTTTGACCTTCAACATCTACGACCATAGTTTTTACACCACTGTCTCCAACACCTTCCTCTTTTCCTAGTCCCTCCATCAGATTTTGACTACATCCTACCTTGATATTTGAATATTTCTCGCCTAATTTTATTTTACCTATTCCGTCAATTAATTCAAATACCTGTGGATCACCAGGCAATACTTGGCCAGATTCCTCTGAGAAGGAATTATGACAATCTACTATAACCGTTGATTTATTTTCAAATGTTTTATTTGCCTGAACCATCATGGTAAGGCCTACACTAAATTCAATATCGTCACTACCAAGTGGTGCGAAGGTATTTAATAGTACAATTCCGTCATTAAAAGATTGGACACCTATTTTTGCCGATTTGTTTGTATATCTTACAAATTTACTTGCACTTTTGGAATATTCCATCTTGTATAATCCTTTTCTAATACTGTCTTCTATTTTATCTAATTCATTAATGCTTGCAGGATTAAAATCATGGGTTGAAGGTCCATGTGCAATCATGGTAAATGGTTTAAATCTATTTGCAAGATTTGTAGGCATATTTCCTCCACCGATATTTCCTAAAGGTCCTGGATGAACTGCTGGACTAATAAATAATGCTTTGATTTTTTCTTTTGTTTTAAAACTAACAATACTTACAACAGTGTCAATATCCGCTCCTGATTTAACAAATAACTCTTCTAAATCATGGGAACCTTCATTCATGTGTGTTATAAACAAACTTAATAATTGTAATCCGTCAATACCCATATTTGTTTTCATTGGTGAGTTAATTGTTTTAACAAATAGGTATATTGCAATAAGGAAGATAAAACAGCCTACAAGCATTTTAACAACTAAAAATATACTGAAAAATACACTGTATACATTAAGTCCAATGAAATTAACTGCAAGCAATAAAAAAATACTTATTACTGGTTGAATTAAGGCTACTAAACATGATTTTTTCATATTTACTTGGGTTGCTCCCCAAAAAACCAGAAAGCTGAAAGCAAATATTAGAATATATCCAAATTCAATAAAATTCATTACAAAACTAGGATTGCTGGAGATTATGGATCCGGTTAATGTAATAACTGAAAGTATTGTGGAATTTATAAAAGATAGAAACATTGAATGTTTAATTTTTAGATTTATCCCATTAAAGGAACTAATAAGCTTTTGATTTATAAATCCACTAATTATACCACTTAATCCATATATTATAAATGATATTATACCACCAATAATTATTCCAAGCAGAAAGTTAGTAGGATAAGGTCTAATAATTGAAATTAATAAACCTAAAATAAATGTAATAGTTATTGTGGCTTTTACTGAAAATTTAATATTGGGAAGTGTAGTAATATATTTTGAAAGACCTGCTACACTACTCATACTAGACATGTTTTTTTCCTCAAATAATTGTTTATTATTAAAATTCTATTTATTATTCATTAATTTGATTTTTAGAAATATATATCATTTAAATTTTTCATTTATATATTCTAACTATCTAATTAATTAATTTCTTAATAAAGATTTTGTTATTTAACATTTTGTTAATTTAATTAATAAATTTTTATATAGTAAGTAATTCTTATAATATTATAGTTTGTTAAAATTCAAATTTTTAAATTTAATAATTTTATAATTAGAGTTTTTATTTAAAATTCATATGAATTAATTTATTTAAAGTATATTAAGGTGATTTAATGATAGATTTAAAAACTCCATTACATTCAGATGATGTAAAGGATTTAAAAGTAGGGGATGTTATCACCATTACCGGAACAATATACACTGCAAGAGACCAAGCTCATAGGCGTATAGTTGAAGATGGTGAGCCTTTTGATTTGGATGGAAAGGTCTTATTCCATGCAGGTCCTATTATAAATAAAAAAGATGATGGTACCTATGAAGTTGTAGCAATCGGACCTACTACCTCTATGAGAATGAATCCTTATGAAGCAGATGTAATTGATAAAGGTGTAAGGGTTGTTATTGGTAAAGGCGGTATGGATGATAATGTTCGTCAGGCTTTAAAAGATAATAATGCGGTGTATGTCGTTGCAACTGGAGGATGTGCTGCATTATATGTTGATGCTGTAAGGGAAGTAGATAGTGTAACCTGGTTGGATTTAGGTGTACCTGAAGCAATGTGGGAATTAAAAGTAGATTCATTTGGTCCTTTAATAGTGGCTATGGACTCTCAAGGCAAATCATTATATGATTAAATTCTTAATTATCTCCACTACTTTTTTTTATTTATAAAAGAAATTTTTATTTTTTAACTGAGATTATCTGATTTGGTTAATAAAGTTTAATCAGTTTTTAATTAAATCAATTTCAATATAAACAAAATATTTAATAAGTTTAAGTTAATAACTTTTTAGATAAACTTTATATATATAAAGAAAATTATATTAGAATAATATTATTATAAGAAAATTTTTCATTTAATTAGGGTGATAATATGGCAGAGGATATTAAAGCAGCTGCAGAAAAGAAGTACAAATCTAGAATGAGAAAGTTTAGAAAAGTTGTAAAGAGCGATGAAGAAAAAGATAAATTTTTTAATCAATTAGGAGCTTCATTTGAAGTATTTTTACCTACTAAAAATCCGGATGAACTAGCAGATAGTTTCCTATTTTACTGTGATGTGGATGGAACTGTTGTTGATGCTGAGTATTCTTACAATGAAGGAGAAAAATTTGAATCCGTTGACGTTCCTAGAAAAGATTTAAAAGTTTTAGTAGAGGCTTTTAAGGATTTTGAATTTGAAATAGTGGAAGAAGATGATCAATAGATTTTTCAAAATCTTTTTCTATAATTTTTCTTTCTATATTGTTTATTAGATGAATTTCTATTTTATTTGAAACTATTATTTCTGTTTTTTCGTATTTTTTATTCTTTTGGTTATTGTTTTTGTATTTTTTTAGTTTTTTCTTATTTTTTAGATTATTGTTTTTTTATTTTTTTTTTAGTTTCTTATTTTCCTGATTTATTTTTTTAATCATTGGTTTTTTTGATGTTCCACTTCTTATCTCATTGTTTATTTGCTGCTGATTACTATATGGATTGTTTATTTTCTAATTTTCATGTTAAATTTACACTTAAACAATCTATTTAATTAAAATTTACTTATATTATTTAGAATATTATTTTAATTTTAATAATCTTAAAAAGAATTATATTTTAGATTTTATATAATTAGGTATGATTAATTTTTAATGTTCTGTGATAATATGATTGTAGAAAATTCTTTAGATGAACTTAAAAAGAGAGAAGCTGCTTATAAAATTATTAAAGATAATATCGAATCTAATGGTGAAGATCCGTTATACGATTTAACTGGACTTTCCGGAGGTTTTCTTGCAAGTGAGGATGAGTTAAATCTACTTCAGACTTATATTGGTCCAGCTATTTTTGAGGATAAAATTCAAGAAATAGGTAAAAAACATATGGGTGGAGAGAAAATCTGTCCACTTAATAGGACCAGTTCCGGAATTCTTGCAACTATACTTGCCCTTGTTAAAAAAGGAGATAATGTTGTACACTTTCTTAAAAGTCATCCTGCACATCCGTCTATTATAAGGGCCTGTGATTTGGTAGGTGCAAACTATTCAGAATATATAGATCTTGATGAATTTAATATACCTCAAAACACTTCCCTTGTAATTATTACAGGTTCTACTATGGACCATCAAGTTTTAGACGAGGAAAGTTTTAAAATAATTATTAATGATGCACATGAGATGAATATTCCGGTATTTGTAGATGATGCTAGTGGTGCAAGACTCCGTACAGCTATTTTTAATCAAAAACCAGCATGTGATTTAGGTGCGGATTTGGCCATTACAAGTACTGATAAATTGATGAAGGGGCCTCGTGGTGGATTAATGGCAGGTCGTGAAGATTTAATAAACAAGGTTAAAGCCAAATCAAATGAGTTTGGACTTGAAGCTCAGGCTCCAATTATTCTTGCAATGATTAATGCTTTAGAAGATTATGATCCTGAAAATCTTAGAGCCTCTATCTCAAAAAGAGATGAGCTATTTGATCTTTTAGATAAATCTTATAATATGTTTGAGACAACTCCAACAGGGGTGATGGTTTCAAAAGAGTCTTTAACGAAAGAAGTTAAATCAAAAACTGATGACTGTAATCTATCTTTAACTGATCTATCATTTTTATGGAGTATGATTTTACTTAAGGAGGAACATATTATTACAATTCCTGCAGTGTCTATGCCCGGTGCATCTGTTACTATAAGATTTGATTTGTCTGCTAATGATTCAGATAAACTTGAAATATCTGAAATATTTAATAGAATTGATAAGTCTTTTAAAACATTAATTAAGGTTTGTACTGATGAGGATAAGTCTAGAAAAATTATTTATAATGAGGAATAATTCTTTATTAATCAGTTTCTTTTATATCTTTTGATTTTATTAAAGAAGATTAATTTATAACTTAAATCATTATTACTTCATGTTTTTTTATATTTATAAAAAAGGATATGGTTTACAGTTTAGATCATTAATTGTTTTATAAAAAAGTAATCAATTACAAATTATAAAAGAGTTTTTAAAATAAGAGGTAAAAAATCATTTTTTCCAAAGAAGAATAAAATCTATTTTTAAATAAATAATAAAAAATTAATATTTTAATTAATAAATAGATATATAATATATATAATTAAATTATATAGATTCTATAAAAAATCATATTTAATATACCACTTAATTTTAAATTAAGATATTAAATAATTTAAAAAGAGAGGTTTCAAATGTTTGATAAAATACTGATTGCAAATAGGGGAGAAATTGCAATTAGAATAATGAGAGCATGTCGTGATTTAGACGTTAAAAGTGTTGCAATCTATTCTGATGCAGATAAAAATTCCTTATATACAAACTATGCAGATGAAAAATACCCATTAGGAAATCCAAGTCCTCAAAAATCATATTTAAATATTGATAAAATTATTGATATTGCTTTAAAATCAGGTGCAGATGCAATTCACCCGGGTTATGGATTTTTAGCTGAAAACCCTGAATTTGGTAAAGAATGTGAAAAAAATGGTATTAAACTTATTGGGCCTAGTGGAGATGTTATTAATAAGATGGGAGATAAAATAACATCAAAACAAATCATGAGGAAAGCAGGAGTTCCTGTAATTGAA
This sequence comes from Methanobrevibacter sp., assembly GCA_051876995.1. GTDB lineage: Archaea > Methanobacteriota > Methanobacteria > Methanobacteriales > Methanobacteriaceae > Methanarmilla. The sequence continues at coordinate 23,563 of JBJEIL010000129.1, forward strand.
GGTACTGATAAAGGTGTAACTAATATTGATGAGGCTATAAAAATAGCTGAAAAGATAGGTTATCCTGTTATCATTAAAGCATCAGCTGGAGGTGGAGGAATAGGTATGCGTACTGTATATGAGGAGGATGAATTAGTACGTGCCATTGAATCTACTCAATCTGTTGCAAAAACTAATTTTGGAGATTCTACTGTATTTATTGAAAAGTATTTAGAAAAGCCTAGACATATAGAATTTCAGGTATTGGCTGATGAAAATGGAAATGTTATTCATTTAGCTGATCGTGAATGTTCCATTCAAAGAAGACATCAAAAATTACTTGAGGAGGCACCTTCTCCAATTATGACTGATGAACTTAGGGAGCAAATGGGAGAGAGTACTGTTAAGGCAGCGGAATATATAGGTTATAGTAGTGCAGGTACTATTGAATACTTATATGATAAGGGAAATTACTATTTCCTTGAAATGAATACCCGTGTTCAAGTAGAACACCCTATTACTGAAGCTGTAACCAATGTGGATATTGTTAAAGAACAAATTAAAGTAGCTTCTGGTTTAGATTTAAGTTTTAGTCAAGATGATATTACAGTAAATGGTCATGCAATTGAATGCCGTATTAATGCAGAAGATCCTTTAAGAAACTTTGCACCTAACCCTGGGAGAATTACCGCATATCGTTCACCAGGTGGTCCGGGAGTACGTTTAGATGGTGGCGTATATAGGAATTATACAATTCCAAGTTTTTATGATTCAATGATTTCAAAATTAATTACCTTTGGTCGTACAAGGGAAGAGGCAATTAGTAGAATGAAAAGGGCATTAAGTGAATATATTGTACTTGGTGTAAAAACTACAATTCCATTCCATAAAGCTATTATCAGAAATCCTAACTTCTTATCTGGAGACTTAAACACACACTTTATTGATGAAAATAAAAAATTGATATATGAAGAAATGGAGAATGTAATTGCTGAGGATGTAGAAAATGTAAATCGTCTTAAATCAACATTTATTCCACAACAAAAAATTGCTGCAATATCTGCAGCAGTAGGTTCTTATTTAACTGAAAGTAATAAAAGGCAAATAAATTAGAAATTTATAATATTTTAAAATAATGGAAAAATTAAAAAATGGGATAATATGAATAAGGAAATTCTTGAACTTATATCCAACAAATATGATTTTAAAAATAAGAGTGCTGAGGAGATTCTTCAACTAGGTATTAATGATATTACAACTGCAGTTAAAGAGTTAGGTAATGAACCATCAGATTTCTTTTCAAAAGATAAATGTAATTCATACCTTGAAACCGATGAGATTGGCAGGGAAATGTATTTATTTAAATCTGTAAAATCAACTAACACTGTTGCTAAATTCCTATCTCCTAATGTTTCAAATGGAACGGTTATATTGTCCGAGACACAAACAAGAGGAAGAGGTAGAAAAGGTACAGGATATCAATCTCCAAAAGGAGGAATCTGGTTATCTATAATATTAAAACCAGATGTTACTCCATCAAAAGCACCTCTTTTGACTCTTGCAACTGCAGTTGCAGTTACTCGTACATTAGATCATTTTAACATTCATGCAGAGATTAAATGGCCAAATGATATATTAATCCATGATAAAAAAGTCTGCGGTATTTTAACAGAATCAATAGCTAGATTCAACAATTTAGAAAGTGTTATTATTGGTGTTGGAATAAATTCTGAAATAGATGTTAATGAATTCCCTGAAGAGATAAGGGATTGTAGTATTGCTCTTAGTGATGTAGTTAATGGAGATATTAATCCAGAAAAAGGTACTGCATATTTCTTCAAAGAATTTGAATTTATATATAATAAATTCTTAGAGGGAGATATTAGTTTCATATTTGATGAATGGAGAAAATACAATCATACCATTGGTAAATTTGTTGAAATACAACAACCTTTAGGTAAAGTTATTAATGGTTATGCTGTTGGTATTGACCAAGAAGGAGCTTTAGTCATTGAAAAAGCAGATCATACTTTGGTTAAAGTGGTATCTGGACGATGTAGACTTTTAGACTAGTCTACATATTCTTTTTTTTTATTTTTATAAAAGTCTAATTTTTAAATGTATTTGACTTTAATAATCTTTAAAGTAAAATCGAGTTGTGCTAATTTTTAAAATAATCTAAATGTAAAAGTCTAATTTTTAAATGTAATTGGTTTATAAAATTTGTACTAGTAATTTATTTCTCAAATTTATTAAATAATTAAATAATTAATATAACAATATATATTGTGTAGTATCTTGAAATTTTTAAATTAACTTTATTAAAATGGTTTTATGAGAAAAATTACTAAGAAAAAACATTTGGAAATGATTCTTCAAAATATCCCTTCTCACCCCAATCCTAAGGTGGAATTTGAACAATATTCCACTCCTTCAAGTATTGCCTCTGATGTTTTATGGAATGCATATACATTAGGAGATATTTATAATATGGATATTGTAGATTTGGGATGCGGTACAGGAATTTTTTCATTAGGATCTATACTTTTAGGTGCAAATTCGGTACTTGGAATAGATATTGATGATGAGTCCTTAGAAATGGCTCAAAATGTGTCAAAACATATGGGTATAAGTACTGAAAAAATGGATAGTTTACATTTTTTCCAGGGCAATGTTAATGATCTTAGGAAAATTAAAGATTTGAACATTTCCGGATTTTCTAAAGATAAAGTAGATACATTAATTCAGAACCCCCCATTTGGTTCTCAAGAGAAAGCTGAAAATGGTGCTGATAGAAAATTTATAGATTTTGCATGTGAAAATTCAGAGGTAATATATTCATTTCATATGGCTAGCACTCATGATTTTATAGTAAATTATTTTGAAGATTTAGGTGCTAAGATTACTCATGAATTTTACTATAATTTTCCTTTAAAAAAGATTTATAAATTTCACACTCAGGAGTCTAGGGACGTTAAAGTAATTGTTTTTAGAGTTGAAACTTTTTAATTCTCTATTAATTTTTATATCTATTATCTAATTTTCATATTATTTCTAGATATTTTAAACTTATTTTTCCATGATTTTATATATAAATTCTTATTCTTTTTTGGATTAAACTGTTTTTTATCCTAAAAATATATTAAAAAACCATATCTTTATATACTATTAAAGTAATATATAAATACATTATATTCATGAGAATATAATTATTTGTGTAGTTGATCTACAGGTATTATAGTTGATATAATACTGATTGATAAGTTTATTAGTGATAACTATCGAAGTTTGGCATACATTTATATATTATTTTTTACAAATTAACTATAATGCAAAATATTAATTTATTTATACCTAATTCATTTCTAGCAGAAACTAACGACTTGAAGTTAAAAACCTATAAAGTAGGTATTATCGGTAGAGCGTTAGCTGTTTTTCGTGTGAATAAGGTTATAATCTACAATGATAGTTCTTTCAATGATGAAAGAGGAAGAAAAGACGCTAAATTTATCTATGATGTTTTAAGTTATATGAACACTCCTCAATATTTGAGAAGAAGAGCGTTCCCTATTCAGGAAGATTTAAAACATGTAGGAATTTTACCACCTTTAAGAACTCCACATCATCCTACTAATGACTCTCCAAAGAAAGGAGATTTTAGACAGGGTTTCACTGTAAAGAGAAATAAAAAAGGAACCTTTGTAGATATTGGTATGGATAAATTGGCTTTTTGTAAAGAGCAATTAACAGTTAATAAAATTTTTAGTTTTAAGATTACTAAAATTGCTAAAGAGATATTAGTCACACCTGATGAACCAGAGGACATTTATTGGGGATATGAGACTATCTATGATAATGATGGTCTTAAAAAAAGCTTGAATAAGCAAAATCCTGATTTTGTTGTTATAACAACAAGATATGCAGATACAATAAATTCTATTTTTGATGAATTAAGGTATAAAGTGAATAATGTTAATAATATTGCTATTGTATTTGGTGGTCCTTATTCTTCTGTTGAAGGTAATTACTCAGATCCTAAATGGGAATCTATTGAAGTAAATACCATTCCTAATCAAGGAACTAAAACAGTAAGAACTGAAGAAGCAGTTGTTGCTACTTTATCTTTATTCAATTTACTCTTAGCTTAACTTAGATTGTATTTTTTTAAGAATTTAATTTATTAATAGTTAACTTGCTGTAAAATGTTTATTTTCGACAGTTTTTCTGCTTCTTTAATAAACTTAAAATTGAATTTGACTTATGTTGAATTTAATACTTTTATTTAAATTTTATATAACTTAATCTACCTTATGGATGATTTCGTTATTTATTTTAGAATTATTGGCTTGTCTTATAATTCTTATCTTATACAATTAATTAGAAAATCTAATTTTTTGTTTAATAATCTAAATTAATTTACAATAATTAATTAAGGAATTATAATAATAATGGAGGTTAAATTAAATGGTTAGACATCATCAACCAAGAAAAGGGTCTGTTGCATTTAGTCCTAGAAAAAGAGTAGCAAAAGAAACTCCTAGAATTAAATCATGGCCTGTAAGTGATGAATCTAAATTACTTGCAATCGCTGGTTATAAAGTTGGTATGACTCATGCAACAGTTGTGGATAATCGTAAAAATTCCCCAACTAATGGTATGGAAGTATCCACTCCTGTAACTGTATTAGAAGTCCCACCAGTTGTTGTAATGGGAATTAGATCATATGAAAAAACAAATCGTGGATTTAAAGCTATTACCGAGGTTCTTGCAGATAATTTAGATGAAGAATTATCTAGGAAGATTACACTTCCTAAAAATTATAATAAATCTGATGCTATTGCAAAAATACAAGATGCTTTAGACCATACTGATGAGATTAAAGTTTTAGTACATACTAATCCTAAAATGGTAAGTACACCTAAGAAAAAACCTGAAATATTTGAATGTGGTATTGGTGGAGCTTCTGTTGAAGAAAAACTTAACACTGCACTTGAATTATTAGGTAATGAAGTAAATGTTAGTGATGTATTTAATGAAGGACAATATGTAGATGCTATTGCAACCACCAAAGGAAAAGGATTCCAAGGTGTTATTAAAAGATGGAATATTAGAATTCAATATGGTAAAGCTGCTCGTAGTAGTAAAAAGAGACACGTTGGTTCTATTGGTCCATGGACTCCTAACAGAACTATGTGGACTGTTGCTCAAGCAGGTCAAATGGGATACCATAAAAGAACAGAATTCAATAAGAAAATCATTAAAATTGGCTCAAAATCTGATGTTAATGAAGTAAACCCAGATGGTGGATTTATTAAATATGGATTAGTTAAAAACAATTATGTATTAGTAAAAGGATCTCTTCCAGGTCCAACTAAAAGGTTAGTTATCTTAAGGAAAGCTATCAGACCTAAATCTACTGATGAATCAGCTCCTCAAGTAAACTTTATTAG
>JBJEIL010000130.1:0-6131 GCA_051876995.1 Methanobrevibacter sp.
CTACTTGCAGGATTAGTTGACGGATTCATATTCTTTTTCTTATCTATTGTTTCATTTAAACTGTGGTATACATTTATGAACAAGGATAAAAGCAGGTATCTGAAGTTGGATTCAACCTATAATGTAATGAAGTTCATGTTAATATCCCTATTTATTGCAGTATTGTTTAATTGCTTATTATATCTTTCAAGACTGGCACTACCTACGGATATGTTGAGTATCTATACATTACTGGAATTAAATGAGAAAATAGTTTCATATACCATAAATATTTTTGATTTCTCATTGGTCTATGGTTTTATAGGTATAACAGTTGCAAACTACTTTAACATTCCTTTGTTTTCTCCTTTGAATTATAGTCTTAATCAGGTGTCATTCAAAACGGATAAACTGAATTATTTATTGTTATTGATTGTTGTTTTATCTGTTATATCCATTATAATAGATTATAATCAGATTATCAGTCTAATATTATTTGCAATTGCGTTAGTTTCCTCATTGATCTATATATTTGCTCCAATCAATATGGAGTATCATGATGAGAGAAGAATAGTAGACTTCTCTTTAAATGAAATATTGATAATAGGATTAACTGCAATCGTTGTTTTATTGGTAATGTTCAATTACTATAATGTGGATATTCCCTTTTTAAATTTTAATCCCCATTTTGAGGTATTGTTAAAATTGGGAGTAATATTCATTATTTTAATGCTGGTTTCTATATTGCATCTAAATTTTGTTGAGAAAAACATTACAAATCCGATCAATGAGCTGATTAAAACAATTAATCTTTATACCAAGGAGAATATTCAATTGGATTATGATACCTTAAAGGGAAAGTTCGGTAAATATGAAAGGAATAATGATGATATAACTAGGTTGATTCATTCACTTTACAAGATGTCTAATGACATCAATCTATATTTAAGAAACCTTAAGGAAGTTACTGCCGAAAATGCACAGTACAAAACTGAATTGGATATCTCTAATAAGATTCAAGCAGATATGTTGCCACTTAATTTTGAAGAATTTGCAGATGGTAGAAATTTCGAAATCCATGGATCAATGGTTCCTGCCAGGGAGGTAGGTGGTGATTTCTATGATTTCTTCAATATAAATGATGAAAATGTCGCAATAGGAATAGGGGATGTTAGCGGTAAGGGAATTCCTGCAGCATTGTTTATGGTAGAGACTATGACATTAATGAGAAATCACACCAGATTCACGGATAATGTCTCAGAGATATTCATGGATGTGAACAATGCATTGTCCGAGAGAAATATCAACGAGTATTTTGTAACCTCATGGTTTGCCTCATTTGATCTTTTAACTGGCGATTTGAGTTTTGTCAATGCAGGCCATAATCAGCCTCTGGTCTGTATCGATGGTGAGGTCAGCTATTTGGATACCAAGCCTGGTTTGGTTTTGGCTGCTATGGAGGGTATTCCATATAGGGAGAACAGTATCAGGTTAAATGATGGGGATTTCATTGTTCTATATACGGACGGTGTAACCGAGGCAAACAACAACTACAATGGTTTCTATGGTGAGGATAGATTAAAGCATGTTGTTGATGTAAACAAGGACAAACATCCTAAGGAAATTATTCAGGCAATTAAAAACGATGTTAAAGAATTCACTAATAATGCAGAGCAGTTCGATGATACGACGGTTCTTGTATTGAAATATAATGGGGGAATTTGACCATGGATTATAGAAGGCTATTTAAATCTAAGATATTCATTTTCACATTCTCCTTTATAATAGAAATGGCTCTCTATTATGGAGTTAATGCATATGTATTTCATGATCAATATTTCTCATTGGATTTGGGATTTCTACCTGTATTGGGTCTATTGTTAGGTCCTTATTCAGCACTAGGGTTTGCCTCTGCAGCACTAATGTCCGATTTGATTTTTGAATTCTCGTATTATGGGATAGTCAATGGGGTCTTCGACTTAACTACCTATATGGTAATCGGTGTATTAACCTGGAGACTGTGGTATGACTTTAAAATAGGTAATCATGTCAATAAACCAAAATTTGATTCCGCAGGATCAATATTCAAAGCAATTTTAATTATTCTGGCAGTAGGTTTCTATAACCTGTTAATAACGGTTTATATCTATGGTATGCAGGACTATGCTATACAGAGAATTTTCTGTACATTTGCATTGCCATTGACTATTGTTCTAATATTGGTTCCATTGTTTAATTATTATAGGGTTCCTTTATATGTGCCTAAAAAACAATTTAAAAAGAGATTTTCGTTAAAGATATATAATCTGATGTTTCTTTTGATGTATGTTCCAACTCTGATTGGAGCGGTATTCAACTTAAAGCTATCAATCCCCATAATTGCAATGTCATATATCTGTTGTATTGTATTCCTGTTAAAGCCTTTTAAGGAGGAATCTTTAAATGTTGATGAGGATTACACCACTACCTTAAATGAGAGGCTGATCAATTCGATGATTAAACTATTCTTGATGGTTTTGGTAATTGTTTTAACTATCGCATTTATAAATGATTTTAGTTTTGATTTGGATAATATTAAGGGCAATATTGAATTCATATTCTGGATAAATCTGATGTTGGTTACAAGCTACATGCTGTTCCTGATTCCGTTGACCGTCTATCTAAAATATGTGGAAAGAAACATTATAGAACCGATTAGTGAAATCTCCAATATTGCAGTTAAGGTTAATGAATTAAAAGGTCTGGATGATATTAAGAATGAATTCTCAAAAATCAATAATAAAAATGAGTTGGGGATTTTATCCGAGTCATTGATGGATTTAACGTCTACAATCGAGGAATATAGTGACAGCCTAAAGGAAAACATCTCTAGAAAGGAGAGATATGAAACAGAGCTAAAATTAGCTAATGAAATCCAGACATCTATGATACCAACAGACTTTGATGAGTTTACTAGGGGTAAGGATATTGAGATTTATGGATTGATGAATCCCGCTTATGATGTAGGCGGGGACTTCTATGACTATCTGGATATTGACGGTGATAGTATAGGATTTGTAATTGGGGATGTAAGCGGTAAGGGAATTCCCGCAGCATTGTTCATGATAAAGACAATGACTTTGGTAAAGGATTATCTAAAACATTACAATGATTTGAAACTAACCTTTTCAAAGGTAAACAATGGATTGTGTCTTAACAATAATGAGGAATACTTTGTCACCTCCTGGTTGGCTAAATTTGATCTTTCAAGTGGTGATTTGAGTTTTGTTAATGCGGGCCATAACCAGCCTCTGGTCTGTATTGGCGGTGAGGTTAGGTATTTGGATACTAAGCCTGGTTTGGTTTTGGCTGCTATGGAGGATATTCCATATAGGGAGAACAGTATCAGGTTAAGTAAGGGGGACTTCATTGTTCTATATACCGATGGCGTTACCGAGGCAAACAATAACTATGAGGGTTTCTATGGTGAGGACAGGTTAAAACATGTCGTTGAGATGAACAAGGACAAACATCCCAAGGAAATTATCCGGGCAATTAAAGAGGATGTTGCGGATTATACAGATAATGCAGAACAGTTTGATGATACAACCTTGTTGATATTGAAATATGTATGATTGTTCCATAATACTTTTTATGAGGTATTGTCCCCCTTTTTATTTTTTTAAATTACCAATTGTCTCTAACTGAAAAAATTTCATAAAATTACATTTAAATAATTATTTAAAGAACATGATTCGTAAAATTGGTAGATTTTGATGATTTGAGGAGGTATCTATTTAAAGGATATATCTGTAAAAAAAGTTAGGGTTATATTGGCCTTATATGGTGGCCATGATAATAGTCTGAATTAAGAAACTGTATATTTAATTGATGCAAGTGGAACGGCCATTTTAAACCATGGTTCTTGTTTATTCTTTTTAAACAAACCATTTATTAATGTTATTTTCACTCTTCTAATTCCTTAATCGATTTAAAATTTTAGGTATATTTAAAATTTATATACTATTAATTATACATTATGTCTATATGGATTTTAGAAAAATACCCCATTGAAATTCTTATTAACTTAGGTAAATTGAGATTCGATGATTGGTTAATTTTTTAAAAGATGTGTTGGATTGATGTTGAGGATATAAAATTGTAGATAGGGATAAACTAAAACAAGTGTTTATGTCCTTTTATATGAATTATAGGCATTAAATTACTTAATATTCTAAATTATCGATTATAATCTATAAAATGTGACATTTGGCGGTTTGCGGGGTGTATTATGGTTCAATATGAAATAAACAATAAACATGATTTTAAAAATGTCTCTGAAATTTCAGAAGAGATAATCACGGGAATAGTCGAATGTTTTGATTCCGGTGAAACTTATAATTTTAAAGCATCAAGAAAAAGTAAAAGCAGTGACTTTGGAATATGCTGGAATATTTCACAGGTTCCCGAACATATAATAATTATATTGGAATCCATTATTGGATGTCTTTCTTTTGAGGAAAGATTGCCATTAAAATATGCTAAAGGACGGGTAATTGCCTGTGATTTTTCTCCGGACTGTTTTGTTTCCGTAGTAAATCATTATATAAACATTTGAGGTGTACTCTTGAGTTTTTATATTAATTCATATGATTTTTAAAGATCGGGCTTAATCTTTTTATTATTTAATTTATTTGATGATTTATCGCTTTATTCTTGTTTTGGCTTTCTTAATTAGTTTGTTTTATTTATTTTATTTAATTTTATTTTATTATAGTTTATTATTAGTTGAATTCCTCTGTTTCAGGATATTAACTACATGAACTTTATCTAATTTTTTAGTTTTTACTAGTTTCGTTTATTGTTGTTGCTCTTTAAGGGAATCTTTATGTTTTTTAGTTTTCACTGGTTTCATTTGTTGTTGCTCTTTAAGGGAATCTTTATATTATCATAAAATATAATAAGATATGATATATTTATTTATTTAGATATACCGATATTTTTTTTATAAATTAGAGTGTGATATTATGAAGATTTTAGGTATTAATGCTAGTCCAAGAACTGATAGTAACGTTTTAACCGCTTTAGAAACTGCTTTAAAAGAGGCAGCTGATGGCGGTGCTGAAACCAAGATAGTAAGCACCAACAAATTAAACATTCGTCCTTGCCAAGGAGATAACTATTGTAAGGAACATGACGCACAGTGCGCATTACAGGATGATATGCAGGCTATCTATGACGATATTAAAGAGGCTGACTCCATTGTAATTGGAACCCCAATCTATTTCAGCGACTTCACCGCACAGGCTAAAATCATTATGGATAGGATGTATGCATTCTTTATGAGTGAGAAATACCAGAAGGAATTCGGAGATAAAACCATGTCATTTATTACAAGTAATGGTGTTGCCCCTTCTGAATCATTTAAACCATCATTAGATTTACAAATGGGCAACTTCGTCATGTTGGGCTTTAACCAAGGTGAAATTTTATCATTGTCTGATAACAATGTTCCTGGAGCTATTAAGGAAAAAGATGATCAACTAGCTCAAGTTAAGGAATTCGGTAGAAACCTATTAAATTAGGCTTTTCCGATTCCTTTATTTTTTAAGTAAAGATCCTTTTTTTAAATAGGTAGTTCCTATTATTCTTGTTTTTTCAGATTTATATTAATTATCTTTTTTTATTTTTATCTATTATTTTTTAATCTTTATTTGATTTATAGATTAACTTTAACATTTTAGTCTTATTAAGGTTATATTGCCCTTATTTTCAGATTTTTTAATTTCCCTTTTTTTTAATTTTCTATACAGTTTTTATTTTTCCTCTTTTCATTTTTCACTTTCTATTTTTTCCCTTTTTTATATTTAAATTATATGGATGTCTGTTCTTCATAAAGCTCTTATAATTTTAAAAAGTCCTTATTTTATTTCAGAAAAATCACAACTCTCTTGGATGTGGAAAATCTATAAATATGTGAAATGTATATTTAAATATTAACTGGGACAAGGTGGTTAAAATGTCATTGATTGATGTGATGAAAAACAGACGTAGTGTTAGGGAATATACTGGTGAGGACATTCCTGAGGAGAAACTGGAAAGAATCATACAGGCAGGTCTTCTTGCACCTACAAGCCGCAATAGAAAACCGTGTGAGTTTATGGTGGTTAAAG
>JBJEIL010000131.1:0-6043 GCA_051876995.1 Methanobrevibacter sp.
TGTTAAATTCGTTTATTTGGCCTTTTTCATTGGTTTTTTATTTTATAACTTATATTTGTTTGAATATCATATTGTCGTTTAACATTTCATGTATATTCTTTTATTTTCCTTTTGTTTTAAATATTATATTCTGTTTAATTTTTTTTATAAAAATCAATTTATTTTATAATTAATTATCAAACTATTTGTTCAAATTAAATTATAACTTTGTTAATTTTTTAAAATAAGATTTATATATTGTTTATTACATATAATAAAATATTAATTAAAATTTGATTTTAGTTAATTAATTTAAAAATAGTTTATTTATTTAATTTGGCTTTAAATTAAGTTATATTTATTTAATTAATGTTTAAATATATTATTTTTTAATTATATGATTTAAATTTATGTTTAATAATTAATATCTAAATATTATTAGTTTATTTTTATTTTAATGTATAAATTTAATTTTAAATTAATTATGAAGAATTTTAATTAAAATATTGATGTTGATTTATATGGATTTAACTAAGGAAAAATCCACAAAAGATTATCAGCATGGTAAAGTAATTCTTTTCATATTGGTAATTATTCTGTGTTTTGCTTTAATTACATCTGTATCTGCAACAGACAATACAAGTTCATCTGAGGTGAAATTAAGTTCTACCTCAAATACTTATAATGTTAATTCTAGTTTAAACAATGAGGAGATACAAAAAGTCTTTGATAATGCTCAAAGTGGTGATACAATTAATTTCACCAGTAAAACTTATAATAATTTCTCAGTAGTTGTTGATAAGAAATTGAATATTATAAGTGATTCCAACAGTGTATTAAATACTAATAGCCAACTATCAACTAAAGCTAAATCTTTAGGTTTGGAAAATAGTTTCGGATTTTATTTTACCAATAGTAGCTCAGGATGTTTGCTTAGAGGTTTTACATTAAATGGTAATGCTGATTATCAGATAATAGTAAATGGCGCTAATAATATTAATATTCGAAATAACACTATCAACGGTGGAAGGGAAGGTGGAGTATTAATTAAGAATTCTGCCGGATCTAATTTAACAGGTAATAAAATTATGAATTCCGGAAGAAATGGTCTTGATTTATACGATACTAAAGATACTATTGTTAAAAATAATAATATTAGTAAAAATACAAGAGATGGAGTATACATCCATAATGCTGATAAATTAAACCTAACTTATAATGATATGCTTTCTAATGGAAGAACAGGTTTAGATATGGAAGGAAGTACATCTAACTGTAACTTCATTCATAATCATATTCAAGATAATGCAAATAACATTCTCATCAATTCACGCTCTCATAATGATGTTATACGTGAAAATACTATTACTGGAGCAAAATATTCCTCAGTTTATGATGATGGATCTGGAAATACTGGTAATGGTATCCTATTTGGTGATGATTATAAATCTGCAGGAATCAGAATATATATCGGATATAATACAATAGGATTTAATTCTCAATTTGATGCTAAAAACACAATGACCCAACCAGTATTTACATTAGGTGCAAATTATTATATTACCAATGATGGAGAACAAGCTAAAGCCCACCTTTGTCCAATGTTGATGGGTGGTGAGTTAAATTGGGAGAATATTAAACATTTATCATTGGGATTTTCTAAAAACGGTAATCAAGTTTATGGTTTATTATATGATGATAATGGTAATGTTGTTACTGCAGGTGACTTTGATATGGATGATGTTTCAATCAATGGTCAAAGTTATGGTAAGGCATCATATGTAGATGGTAAAGCTGTAATCGATGCTGATGTCGATGACGGTTCAAAGATTACTGTTAAATCAGGTTCAAGTACTACTACTGTAACTGTTAAAAAATCAAGTGAAAACACTGATTCAACAGATACCAAAAAAGATGACCCATCAAACATTAATCCTAATAATTCTGATAATTCTAATAATCCATCAAACTCAAATAATCAAGGTACAGGTACTAGTAATCAAACAGGTACCGGTTCAGGAACTGGACAAGGTTCTGGTTCTGGAACTAATTCCAATTTAAATGGTACTGGAATCATGTCTGGTGAAAGTTCTGGTGTATCTAATGGTGGTAGTGGACAATCTGGAGATAATGGTGCAGGTAGTTCCTCATCAAGTTCCGGATCTGCTGATAATGGTAAGACATATGAAATTGCAACCCAGAAAACATCTGCGGGATCTGCTGCTCAAAACAGGCAATGGCTTGCTGTTGCTGCAATAGTTGCTCTTGTATTATTGTTTGTTGTAGGATACAAACGTAGAAATAATGATGATGATTTCGATTAAATTAAATCTATAATTTAATTGATTAAATTTATTTTTTCCTTTTTTTATTTAATTTTCAGATTAAATGCTTTTTTTTAATTTCCTTAAACTATTAATTTTTATTTAATGTATAAAAAATAAATTAATCTTATTTAAAATCAGTTAAGTTTTTTAGTTTTATAAAAAATAGTTTTTCCTCTTTTTCATATTTAAATTAACTTCAATCTTTAGTTTTTATAAAAAAAGGTCTTGTTTTTTCTAAATTAAGATAATTTTAATAAAAATAATTTAAAATAAGTCTATTTAATTTTTAAAAAGTAAAAGAATATTCACTTAAGAAAAGTGAATATCCCATTATAATTTATTTTCTAACTACTAAGTTGGTACTTTTTGTAACTTTACCATTGGAGTAAAGATTGTTGTTTACTAAACTGTAGGTAATTTTGTATGTTCTTGGGTTTAAATTAATTTTAAGGTAAACTTTACCATTTGAATCAGTAGTTCTGTAGTAAGTTTTACCACAAACAGTAATTTTAACTTTTTGGCCAGAAACAACTTTGTTTTTACTGTCTAATACAGTAAAACTGAAATTATTTCCACGTTTAACATTAGTAGTTACAGATGTGTATTTTACAGTACCTTTGTTTACAGTTACAGTACCTTGAGCGGTTATTCCTTTATAAGCTCCAGTAACTGTGTAAGTTCTAGGGTTTAAATTAATATTTAATGTAGCGGTTCCGTTTTCATCGGTAATTCTTGTATAGGTTTTACCACAAACAGTTATTGTTACAGTTTCATTAGCACAAGCTACACCATCTTTAGTAAGTGTTAAAACGACTTTGCTGCCATCTTTATAAGTCATATTAACATTGGATACAGTGACTAAGTATCCTTCTTCACCGATTACGTTAATATAACCTGTCCAGTTAGATGCACTGTAGTCAGTTCCATTGTAGGAAACATATACGGAGTGTGTACCGACAGTAAGGTTGCTTATGTCTATATTTACAGCACCACTGTCATCAGTTACATTTACATAGGTTACATTATCAATGGTTACATATAATGTTTGGTCTGGAATTGGGTAGTTAATAGCATCATGCCAGAGTTTAGCGGTAAATGTACTATTTTCAGTACTTCCATATCTTCTAGTTACGTTTTCTGCTTGTATATTGGTTTCAGTTGCAGTATATGAGGAATCAGTATAGGTTCCATAACTTGGAAGTGTACTATCACTTGTTACAATTTGGTAAGTGAAAGTAGGAGTCATAGGAACGAAGTCTAAATTATAGGTATTGTGATTACCAATAGTAATGTTACTGTATCCACTTGCAAGTAAGTATCCAATTCTACTACCACTAATGTTGTTGTAATCAAATACAGTACTAGAAGCACCATATCCAGTTATACCACTGATTGTGGTGTTTATAATAGTATTGTTTTCAACAGTATGGCCTGTAGAATGCATTATGTAAATACCTTCTTTTCCACCAATTACGGTATTGTTAACAACAGTACAATTAGGTCCAGTTCCATGTCTTACATCAATACCATGGTTACTTGAATTTATAATAGTATTGTTTGTAATTAATGTACGTGCTGAACCAAAGGATTGGATTCCTGCATCTAATGCATTATATGCAATATTGTTTCTTACAATTGCATCGTAATTAGGTGTAGTGAAGTTACTGCTTATAGAAATACCAAATCTTCCACCGGTTACAGTATTGTTTTCAATAAGGGTATTAGTTGTATTTATAACGGTTAATGTAGATGGAGTTTTCATCATTACAGGTCCTGTAACACCTTCGCAGATGAAATTAAATCCAGTAACATTTGTATTGTTACAGTCTCTAATTATCATTATACCATTCCATCTATCATCTGCTGCAGGAGTACCTGTTAAGGTTGCACCATTACCAATTAAGTTAAGGGATTTATTAACCGTTAAATTAATATTGGTGTATGTTGAATTTTCAAAGTTTATAGTGTCACCGTCATTTGCGCCATCAATTGCAGTTTGGATAGCACTATTGTCCATGTCCTTTGTAATTTGAACAGTACTTGGATCTGATACAACATCTTTAGTATTATTAGTTGCAGAATTAACATCAGTATCTACATTGTCTGATGTTACAACACTAGCATCATCAACTGATACAGTTTGAGCTGAACTGTCACTAGTACCATTATCAGGTGCTGCACTTACACATCCAAGTGTTAAAATTACAAATAATATTAAAACTGAAAAGATTAGTTTCTTATTATTCATATTTTAAACCTCTTTGTAAAAAAAATTAAAAATTAATCATTAAATGAAATTGAGTAAAAATTAAAAATGTATTAGATATTACTTTTTTTAGTTATATCTAATTATTTATCCTTTAACAAATGAAACTATTAATAAATTTTAGTTTTTATTAATAAATTCGTCTTATAATTCTTTAATTTTATAAAAAAATATTTTAAGAAAGTTTTTTATAAAATTTTATTACTCGAATTGCACTTAACATTGTAATATAACTTTATGTTTGTATATAACTTTATTGTTTTTACAAGTCAAAACATGATTTTTTGAAAATTTTTTTTAAACAAACTATTAAATTTATATATTTATTATAGGGAATATTATGGATTTGCACTATTTTTTTATAAATTTTTAATTTATCTTTCATAATCTTGATTTTAAGGATTATTGCTTTTTATTTTTTGTTTAAAGTTAGTTTGGGTGTTTTTTGGATTGTGTAGTTCTGTGCATATTGTCTATGATTTTAAAATGAGACTTATTATAAGTTTTAAATAATCTTTAATCCTTAAATTATAATTTTTATAATTAAATTATTCCAATAAAAATTTTAATGGATTCAGATATTTTTTTTTTTTAAAATTAGGGATTCAGTATTTGATTTTATATTTGATGTGAAAATGAGATTCTATCCAAATTTCTATTTATTGGATTAATGGATTCAGATATTTTTTTTTTTTAAAATTAGGGATTCAGTATTTGATTTTATATTTGATGTGAAAATGAGATTCTATCCAAATTTCTATTTATTGGATTAATGGATTCAGATATTTTTTTTTTTTAAAATTAGGGATTCAGTATTTGATTTTATATTTGATGTGAAAATGAGATTCTATCCAAATTTCTATTTTTAAGAGAGTATAAAATAAGTAATTTTTTTAAATATTGTTAAAATGAAAAAAAAGAAAAGATTAATTAATCTTTTAAAAATTCAATCTCAAATGCAATTACGGGATATTCTAAATCGAAGTTTGTGATTACCTCCGGAGATATTTCACCAAAGACTCCTTTAATATTGCCATTTTTGGAACTTCCTTTAACGTCTGAAACTCTTCCTTTAATGAAACTAGGATTCTCTGATGAGGAAATTTCCATTGTATAACCTAGATTTGAAAGGACTGAGCTCATAATAGATTTAATCTCAGTGAAATTAGCATTTGAATGACATACAGCTGCTGCTAACTTTTTACCAGATCTTGTATTAAACTGGGTTGAATCATCTAAATATAAGACATCTCCAATCTCAAATATTCTTTGAGGTAAATCTTCAGCTTTGTTATCTTCTAAAAATTCAAGTAATGTATTGAGAAGGCTGGTTCTTATCATTGTTCCTTCAACACTAATTGGTTTTGCAACTTGAACATGTTCCTTTTCTTCTTGTAACATTTTTTTGTAGTGAGACTCCTCTGATGTTAACATTAAACTCATAATCTCAGTGAATCCAAGTCCTACCATG
>JBJEIL010000132.1:0-5931 GCA_051876995.1 Methanobrevibacter sp.
AACTTATCCTCCCATTGTTCAGTAACAGGTCCTGTTAAAAGTATTATATCTGCATCACGAGGGTTGTTTTGTAAATAAATACCATATTGTTCAAGATCATATCTAGGAGATAAACATGCAACGAGTTCTACATCACATCCATTACATCCGCCACAATTAACAATACAAACATTAATTGAGGTTTTTCGTACAATATCCTTAAGACGATCTAACATTTTCTTACCTCTAAACCGAAATTATTATCTAATAAAAATTATCTTAATTTTTCAACCAATATCTTTCTTCCTTCATCTACTGCATCATTGTAATCTTTACCATGAAGGACTTCTTCTGTTAATTTAAATTTAATATCCCTTGCTTCCTCCTGTGAAAACAATTGAAGTACATCTACATACCATATAAATCTTAAATCAATATGTAATCTCATCATAATTTCTTCAGGAATTGCTGATTCATATGTTGAGTGAAGTGCCTCCAATGAAGACATGTCTAGATTTTTCATAAGAATATCTTCAAACTCTTCAACAGATATTCCCAGTTCTTTAGATAAAGGAACAATTAAATCATCATGCCATTTGAAACTTCTAAGAATCCTTAATTTATAAAGTTTCATTTTCTCTTCATCATCCATATAATCACCAATAAACTAAATTAAATTATATTAAATAAACATTGTGTAAAAAACCAAATTACCACTGCAACTATAATACCAATTACAGTTTCTCTTCTACCATAACCTGGCCTCATATCTATTACAAAACCTATTAAGAATAAACCAATACTTATAACAATAAAGCTTGGAATAAAATTAAGGAGACTGTAGTTAATAAATAAAAACCAACCAAGAATAGCCATAACTAATATCGGTATATTGGTTTCTTTAATAATATATGGTTCTAAATGTTTTTGATAGCTGTATAGAAGACCGAGAATAGCCCCAACTATAAAAACTATTAGATATATTAAAACATGTAATTGTTCTATCATAATCATCATCTGATTGGTTTGTTTTTAATTTAAATAATCTGTTATAATGGTCTGTATAATAATATAATTGAAATACAGATTACAGCAAAGGTAATGAAAAACATTATCTTTTCTAGGTTTTCTGCAAGTTCTGAACCTTTCTCTGTATATTGATATAATATTAACGGAGTAATAAGTATAGCTATAACTACAAGTGGTAAAACAACAGGACTTTGGAATAGGACAGCAAGTCCACCAATAAATATAATACCAATAGCTACTAATGATGTAAGTATTAAAAAGTCTTTTTCTTGACTCATTTTCTCTCTCCGTATTTTATTTTTTAATTAAATTACCATTGGAACTAATGTTCCAAATACACATATAACTGCAATTGTAAATTGTGACATGACTGAATGGTTTGGATTTAACATAGGTGTTGTGGCACTTATAAAACCTGTAATTACAGATATTATTATCATTCCAATTGCATAACCTACTATTGTTAAAGGCCCACAGAATATTGTAAGGAATAACCATAATAGAACATACCACAACATAGATTCAGAAAACATTATAAATCCTCTTAGGAACCCAAAATGTTCTGTTTCAAATCCTGAAATAATATCCTTACCTGTAGTAATTCCAAATGGAGAATATGGGGCCTTTGTAATAATAATCATAAAGAACATCAATGCTGCAAATGGAATTGAAAATATTAGTGGTCCATGTGCAGATTGATAAGATATTATTTGTCCAATATTCATTGTATGAGTTTCTAAATAAACAAGCACAATAGCTGCAAATAATAGAAGCTCAGATGAAGCAGAAAAAACCGCCCTTACACAACTAAGTTTTCCGTAAGGAGAACCTGATGAGGAACCGGAGTTATGTTCTACAATCTTATGAACCGCATAAATACCAAACATTACCATTAAAGATCCATAGGTTACAGGACCAACAATTACACCAGTAACCCATATAGCACATAATATAGTTACAATTGCTATGTAAAATGGTTTTGAAATTGTTTTAGGCCATGAAGATTCTTTAAAGAAAAATTTTAAAGAATGTAATAAATACTGAATCAAAGGAGGTCCTGGCCTTAACTGAACACGAGCCATAACTTTCCTATGTAAACCTAAAAGTAAGCTCCCAGCAAGAAAAGCTATCATTACATTTATTAGAATATCTGCCATTAAATTATACATATAAATCGAATACACACTTTATAAAGGATTTAATATCCAATAAATGGTTCCTGTATTCTTTCCTCCTTCTCATCTTTTTTAGGTTTAGCCATAGTAAGTAAACCTAATGAAAGGATAAAAAATGGTATAAATACAATTGCCATAGCATAAACAATCCAATCTGCAGGATTAAATATTAAAGCATATAATATTGCAATTGTTGATATGGTAAGTAATATGCTACTTACAGTTTTTAATTTATTCATTTTTAACACCTTTTCTAAGTACAAATAATAAGTAATACTTCAATTACCCTTATAATAATAAATAATGAACTTAAATGTACAATCAATAAAAATGGAGAACCCGGGGTCCTAAACATCTCTGCTTTAGATGCAAAGAATGGTGCTATACCTGATTCACCACAGGCTCCAATAAATATTAATATTGCACCGAAAATCATCATTGCAGTAGGTTTCATACTTTGAATCGCAAGTAAACTTACTGTTCCACATGCTCCAAGAACAATTGCTGCACCCCCAAATAATGGTAAGCTACACATCATTGCAATTAAACCATATTGGAAAACAGAATCCAAAACATCCACTTGTTTTACTGATGATATAATACCAATATTTAAAATCCCGACAAGGGACATGAATAAGGTCAAGTTATATAAATCCCCTGTAATCATTGCACCTGCTGTAGCTATACCACAGATTACAGACAAGAATCTTCTTGCTTTAAACTCCTTAATATCTACAGATTTTCTATTATCTGCAAGGGTACCAAACGCAGCTTCAACCTGAGTTTCTGTATGGCTTATAGCAATAAGAAATGTGAATATCAATATAGTTACAAACATGAACAAATGAAATGGATTTAAATAGAATACAATATCCCCTAAAGGTACTATCCCAAGTAAATTTCCACCTAAACTTGCAATACTCATAATTTTCCTCTATCAAATTTTTAATTCAACAACTAAATTAAATTTTAAAATTAATTAGTTTAAGCTAATTAATTATTTTTTACCAAAATCTTCTCTCATAAGGACTCCAATCAATCCCATTTTTGTTGCAACTTTTAAGAGCAATCCGCAAGCTGCAAGGAATAAGCATAATAGCCAATATTGTGGCATAGTAAAGAATAACCAGAAAGATATAATCCACATACACCAGCCAAGTCCAGATATGCCGGAAATACCATTTAATTCAAGTACAGGTAATCCTCTTGCTTTTCTTGAAAGGATATATAATAAGATACCTCCACCTGCAACTGCACCACCCGTAAATCCAGTTAAGAAAACTCCATAAGCAAGTAAAATCAAACTTAAGAAGTTTGGAGCAGTGGTTAATATTTCCATATTATAATCCATAGGCATTGGAGCAAAAGACACATCAGGTTGATTTGATGAAATCTTTCTCATTTCACGGGATATTAGGATTTCGGAAATTGCCATGATCTCTGCAAGTTCCACTACCAAACCCGGTAGAATAAATGACTCAGCCAAATCTGTACCTACGCCTGCAACTACAATAATCATTGCAAATCCGATTAAATCAGTTAAGATAAGTACATGGATATCACGTTTCTGCATTGCTATTGCAATACATGTAAAGAAACCTACAATTATTGCTGTGTAAAATGCAGGTAGATACATATTTGCATATATAAGGGGAACTGTTGTAGGAACTAACATTAATTGTCCCTCCTGTTCTGCTTAATATGAGCTTTACGATTATTCATCTCAACTTCAGAAGCTAATCTATCAGATTCAGATATTGCAACCTTCATATCTTTCTTAATATTTTCAGGATCATTCTTTCTATTCATAGTATAGTTTACACATAACCATGAAGCAATAATAAATGCCATCATTAAAATTGAAGATTCAAGAACTGTATCGAAACCTCTGGTATAGTATAAAATCTCATCTATAAGTCCACCCGGAGATGAGTAGATACTCGTACCGAAGTATGGTGATATGCTCATAACAAATTGGGACAGTGGTGAAACGTAAGAGTTAATCCAACCTAAATTAGGCTCATACTGTGGATATTGAGATACAGTTATACCTCTCTCTTTAAGAGGTTCACCTCCACGAGAGTAAGGAGCCATTGCCATACCCTGATCCACCTGAACCTGAGGTTCAGGTCTTGGATAAATTTGATCTACATTTAATCCAACTGGAATTAAAAGACCAATAATTAAAGCAATACCTAAAATTAAAGCAAATAAACGTGGAATTCTTTTAGGAGTAGCTAACTTATTCCATAAATCTCCTATTCTCATAAGTTACACCCCTTAAACTTTAATATCATTAAACATCAGCTCCTATTTCTTCTAAACGTGAAATAGCTCTAAATAGAATTAATGTACATATAACAGATGTAGCAATCATTGTTAAAAGAGCTAATGTATGGTTATAACATAATAATATTAATGAAACACCAACTGAAGCAACCTCAGTATTCATAGTCCTAACAACAGAGTCTTTTACACCAGGACCCCAGCAAGCACCTAAAGTACCTACAATAGCTAGAATAATTCCTGCATAAAACCATATATAAATATTAAACATTAGGACCACCTTCCTGATTATTATGCCTAATTCTATCAATTTTTAAAATTGACATTAAGAAAATGATAGTAGATACAGGACCTAAAATTGCTATGGCAAATGCAACATCCAAATATTTAAATGTTACTACAGCAAGTAGAAAACCAGCATCAACAATACTGTATAAGATAACTTTATCTATTGGTTTTTTTACAATCAACATACCAATTGAACCAATAAACATTAAAGCTAAAGCTACAGTAGTAATGTTAAAAAATCCTAGAAAATTCATTTTTATTCTCCATCTAAGACAATTTCATCATCTAATTTATTTAATGTATATGCAATTGCATTAGAACTAATTGTTGAACAGACAAAGAATACAGCTGCAACTATTAATGCAAAAGGTGTATTAATATATAATGCAATCATAGCAGGAACTGAAAATCCGATGACATTAATATACAATAATTTCTCAGCCCTATTTTGAGTTATTAAAGCTCTTAATGCCATGAGAATAGTAATAATACCCAAAATTTCCATATACATCTTATCGCCCCATATCTTTATTTAAAACTTAACCACTTATCCAAATAGATTTTTAGATATTTTTCAATAATTATTCTAATTTAGTATACCTATTAAATTCCTTTGCAATAGTACCGAGAAGCTTAGTACTTGCCGGATGGTGAATACCTTGTATTACAAATATTGCAATTACCATACCCACAACAAACATAATTGGCTTGAATCCAAGATAATTGCAGAATATTGTAAGAATTACAGTCATAGTAAGAGCACCGGTAGTTCCCGCATATCCTGGATCTGCACATAATCTATTTCCAATATAAACTAAAAATGCCGCAAGGATTCCGCCATTAATTCCTAGAACCATAAATCCAATACTTGCAAGTAAAGTTCCTGCAGATGCATCTGGAGAACATAATATATTCCCTTGGAAAAATCCGCCAGATAAATCTCCGCCCCTTTGTTTAATAGAGTGTCCAACATTATCTGCCCCTTTAACACCGGGTTCCTCAGGAAGACCTAAATATGTATCAATAAGCACAAAATTAAGCCAGGAAATAATTGCAGCTATGATTAATCCGATAATCTCATTCATTATTTCCACCCTCTGCATTTGGTGAATCAGGAAATACATATTTAAATAAATATTTTACAAATACTGCTGATAAAACACCTATAATTATC
>JBJEIL010000133.1:0-5922 GCA_051876995.1 Methanobrevibacter sp.
ATATCTAAAAAAAATATCAGAAGAACAAATAGAAACAAGTAGATTATCAGATTTTGAATATTTTAAAAAAACATATGACAATCTAAATAATCACTTAAACATTCTCCAAGAATTTAAAGAGACTATGGATACACAGGGTTATACATCACCTTATAGATCACTTAGTAAATATGGTATTAGTACCGTAGCAGATGTAACCGCTGAAGAAGCATCAGAAACACATAGACACAATCAATACTTTAGATTAAAAGCATCTGCAAAGAAAAACATTTTAGATAGAGTTAAATCAGCTATTGATGCACACAAAATAGCATTAGGTAATCTAGAAGAGTACGGGTTAATTCACTGCAAGAATTGTAATAAAACTTATAGAATTGATAATTATAAAGCAAAATGTGATTGTGGTAAAACAGAATACTCTTTTTCTATCAATAAAAACGGCAATCATAGAGTTGGCATTATTCCATACCTCCCCCTTGCTGGAGATTATATGGTAAAAATGAGCGAATTAACTAAGTGGGGTAGGGAATCCTTTAAGAAAGTCATCAATATGCTGAAACAGGAACGTAAAGGTTCTGTAAAAACTGTATCATTAATTATTCGTTATAGGGAAGATAAAAAATTAATTAGAAAACGAGTATCTCTTGGTTCAGACTATGTAAATAGCTATGAAGAGGAAATTAGAAAAAGATATGGAAAAAATGTGCGTATTGAAGCTTTACAATTTCATAGAACCAAACCTGCAATAATTGATGATAAAAATACAAGAACTGCCCTGGCTATTGGATATGTTAAACTTGCAGAATTAATTGCAAATAGACATAAAGATGAAATTCTCAAAGAAAACATCAAAGATATTGATAAATTAAATAAATATGATGAAATTGTAATTAATGCAAGAACTGCAAATCCAGGATTTTTAGATGAAACAGACTCTATAGAAGCATGGAGAGAAGAGAAAATAGATGCTGATTTAAAAGATGCAAATCTCAAATATAAAAATGGAGATTTAAACAGAACACTAGAAATCGATTTAAGAAATAGGCAGTTACTTGAAAAATCTGTCTTTATTAATATTGCGCCTTCCCTCATTCTATGGGATATTTTCAAATATTACCTTACAAGTTCTAATGACAAACGTAAAAGACAAAGTGGACCTTTCCCATACATACGTAGTGAAATAGATCGCCAACAACGTAAAATTTTCCAAATAACATTTACAAAAGCTATTGAATTATTAAACAAGAAGGAACATGAAAATATTCTTCCTGTAAAGGAAATGGATCTAATTTTACATAAAAAATTCAAATTGGAAGAGGAACTTAAAAATTCTAATCTTAAAGTCAATTATCAGGCACTTGGAGCTGCAATGATTTATAATGAGGGAACTATCCCTATAGAAGAATGTGCTAAAAGCTTTAATTTAGATGTTAAAGATGTTAAAAAAGAATCAAAGAATATTGAAAACATTGCAAAACCAAAAAATGATAAAAGTAAGAAATTTTTAGAATTAATTAAAAGCTAATTAATTTCTATTAAATTCCTTTAAATACTATTTTTAAAATACAATTTAAGTAAAAATTTATAATATCTATTTATTAAGTTTTAAATAAGATCATATTATTAAACAATTTATAAATCAGAATATTCAAAGAACATACCAATCCATTTCTATTTTTTAAAAACAATATTAACCAAACAATAAAAGGTTAAATTATTATATTACAACAATTAATAATTTCTTATAATTGAGACAAACTTTTAATAGATAAATGATTTCTAGGGTTATATATGAGTGATAAAGACGATAATTACAAGATACATATTACCGAGGCTTTAAGTTCTAAAAAGATTATGGAACTTATTAATGAGAACCCTGAACTTAAGTTGATAACATGTTCCAAAAGCCTATATGATAGAATTCCGGAAAAATATTTAAATGCACTTGAGCAACTGGATATAAATGTTGAAATCGAATACAAACAGGGTGCAAAACCTAAATTCTCCAAAAAGTTAATTGATAATGTAATTGAGCTTAAAAACAATGGATATAAAGCTGTGGAAATATCTGATGAGGTAAATATTAAAACCAAACAAGTCTATTATATTATTGAAAAATACTCAGATATTAAATTAAATGGATATAAAAGTAAATATCCTGATGAACTTAAAGAAAAAATCAGACAAATGAAGAAAGATGGACTTAAAGTCCGGGATATATCCGAGGAAACTGGAATACCAATAAGATCCATATATTACATTTTAAATAAAAAATAAATAGTTGTATTCTAAAAAAACCATTTGACATTTACGCCAGAACAATTCAACCAACAAATCTATGGAATTACCTTAAAAATTGAAAAAATTATTTTTTTTTAAAATTATTAAATGAAATAGAATTTCACCAACATAATGATAACATATTCTATTTAACTAAAAAATTGAATATTCATCAAATATGATAATTGAATATTCTCTTTAAATAAAATAAAACCAGATATTGTTTGATTAATAAAAATTAGATATTAAAGGAAGAATTAGATGAAGAAAACTGTCCTTATTTTATTAGTTATATTATTAATTATCTTAAGCATATTTACATTAGGAGCATTTTCTGTAGATATTGAAAATCCATATGCATCTATGGACATGGAACATCCAAGTAATACGGGAAATGCGAATCAGGAAAAGATAGACAACAATACAAAAAATAAAAATCCGACAAGTGAAAATATTAATCCCGGCGTAAATAATATCTCAACTGTTTATCCTTATAATGATCCAAACTGGAAAGACTATAATATTACGATTAAGAAAGATTATTTAAATCTAAGTGATGGAGACCATTATTTCCTATACACAGATATCCCAAATATTAAATCTAATTCAACAGTCCTTGTAGATAATGGAACCAATATACATATTGAAAAGGACAATAAAACAAGTTCCAATAATATTTATTTTTTAAAGGATAAACAAACCACATTAAATCTAAAATATAAAAATTCAAACAAAACCTATCAACTTCACAACATAACTGTTTATTCAGGTTTTGGAACTGAACTAGGTACGAATAAATTTATATATGGATACTGTGTAGACAGTTACGATGATTTTGAAAAAATATCTGAGGATACCTTTAAAAAATACACATACAAATTATATGGACAAACTTATTCATCCTCATCTGGACTAAAAGCAAACAAATATGGAGACTGCTGGGGTTTCTCTGAATATCTTTATGAATCATTAGCTAATGCAGGATATACTGTCAGGGTGATTGAATATCCTACTTTATTTTCTAAAAACCATAGAAGTGTACAAATAATGTTAACCAATAACTCATGGACTGCATTTCCTTATAGGGAATATGGCTGGAGCAATTATTATGATAAGGAATTAAACAATGATAAGAATGAAACAAATTCAAGTTTAATTAAAGTTGTCATGACAAATGAAAATAAAACCAATAAAATAGGTAAATGATATGATATTGATTTAAAAAATTATTCGAAAGTAGAAAATAAAAACTTTAATATACTTCTACTAGAAAAATTATGAAAAAACAGTATGAAAGATTAAAAATAGCTAAAGATTAAAAATAATGGAATTAACTGATTACAAAAGTTAGATACTAAAAAAAGATGAAAGGGTTTAATAAAAAAAATAGCTAATAAAATATAACAATTTAAGGAATACTTAGAAACTCTTGTTCTGAGAAAATAATTAAATAATGGGAATATCCGTATTTAGTCTTAATTCCCAATCTTTCATTAAGAATCTCAATTGCAAATCCCTGATTATAAAAATACTTCTCCAATTCATTATGAGATAATCTATATTTAAAATCTGGACCAAAAGACATTGGAACCTTTCTAAATTCTACAAGAGCAACCTGACCACCAGGAGTTAAAACCCTTTTAATCTCGGACAATACCTTATATTTATCCCTTTTAGTTTTAAATTCATGGAAAACATTAATCATTAAAACCGTATTTACTGTATTGTCCTTAAGTGGGATATGTTTATCTACATCACAACAAATAGCTTTAATATTTTTAACATTATCTTTGTTTATTTTATCATTAACATAGTTTATTGCATCTTCTGATTTGTCAACTGCATAAATTATTGCATCTTCATTTAATTTATTAACAGCAAATGAAATATGTCCGTCACCACATCCTATATCCAAAAAAGAATTAACCTTATCCAATTCCAAAATTTTTAAAATATACTCTGTATCAATAAAATCTTTACTAGATTTTTTATCCATCTCATCCATAATTTCTACCTATTTAATACAAAATTAGATTACACCTAAATAAATATAATATTTGAAGGCCTTTACTAATATTCCAAGTCCAATTCCACCTAAAAGACCTGTTACTAATCTTAAGTAATTGTTACTTTCCCTTAATCCAAAATATTGTGTAGTTCCATCAATACCTGCAGGTACATTTAACAATATTGCCACTAGAAGTAAAGTAGGAGTATAATTAACAAAGAAGAAAAAAGTATATACAAAATAAGCAAATAGACTTATATAAAATCCTGTACATCTAGCGCAAACTGGAAAATAATGACCTTTATAGGAGAAAGTTCTCTCCGGCATCCTATGACATATCAAATTTAATGGATTGAAACTCATTTTATACACAACATAAAAATTAAATAAAAAATAAATTAACCATGTACTATGTTTATTCTAACAGGAGTACCATTTTCATCTACCCCTGAAATATTATAAGAACTATTATCACTATCAACAGAAACATTATTAATATTACTCATATGAGAATTATTAACACTTGAAGCCTGATTTTGATTGTCCTCATATTGACTTTGTTCCATAGTGTTCTGATCTATAAAACCAAAACCAAAAATGAAACTAATAAGAATCAAACCAATACAACAACAAGCAAGTGATAATATTAAATTATTTATAGTGTCAAAAATCCACCACATTTAATATCCTCCATTCATAATTTATATAATTTATAATAATTAAAATTTATTATTAAACCTGTTTATTAATAAACCAATTTAATGTATAATATAAGATTATTGTAATAACAACTAATTCAAAATAAAATATCCAGGATAGGAAGTTTAAATTTTCCAGAATTAAAATAATTAATGAGATTATAAAGCATATAATTAACAGTTTATTTCTTTCAATAATCCTAGGATGTTCCTGTGAAATTAAACTAACATTACAATAGGGACAAGTAGGCAAATCTTCCTTAATAATTTTCAGACAATTAGGACATTGTCTATAACCTTCTTCTAAATCAACACTGCAAGTAGAACATTTTTCACTCATATTAACACGTAACAATTATTTACGAAATTATAATATAACTTTATAATATAAAAATATTTCTTTTATTTAAAGAGAATAGGAATAATAATTATATTTATTAAAATCAATAGTATTTATTAATTACTTTAATCACATTAAAAGGAGAGATTAGATGTCAAATGATTTAAAAAGTTTAGGAATGGAAGAAGGATTACATTATGAGGGAATTTATACTACAATAAGCAAGGACGGAGTTA
Organism: Methanobrevibacter sp.; assembly: GCA_051876995.1. Classification (GTDB taxonomy): domain Archaea; phylum Methanobacteriota; class Methanobacteria; order Methanobacteriales; family Methanobacteriaceae; genus Methanarmilla. The sequence goes on from JBJEIL010000133.1 coordinate 5,563, forward strand.
AAGACGCAGCACCGATTGGTATTAACTGTAAGGCAGATAATGAAATTGGCTGTAGAATATTTGTAGGAAGTCAAACCCTTAAAAACATTCAAGATACTAAAAAGTATGTTATTAATATTACCAATAACCCCATAGCTTTCGTTAAAGCTACTGTAGGTAATCTGGACGAGGATGAATTTACTGATGATGATGTTCCCCTCATGAAAGATGCTGAGGCTTATATATACTGTAAGGTTAATAAAATTGAAAAAATGGAACCAATTGCAGATCATGTTAATGCTCATGGAGAAGCTTATCTAATTAATGCCAAAGTAGATAAGATTGTCAAGAACAACCCATGTGCCAAGGCATTAAATAGAG
>JBJEIL010000134.1:0-5894 GCA_051876995.1 Methanobrevibacter sp.
AGAAAGCTCTAAAGATTACAATAGGGCTATAAATTTATTCGTCAAATATGACGGTGATCTGTCATTTGTTGACTGTCTAAATATAGCTATTATGAGGTCTAGAAACATTTCTAAGATAGCCTCATTTGATGATAACTTTGATGCAGTTGAAGATATTGAAAGAATCCATTAATTGCAATGGATTTAAATTAAATCAATTTCCAGATTTTTTAATAATTAACTAAAGCTATCGGATATTTATAATTTTTTTTTAAAATAATCGGGAGGTCCTGTGGTGAATATGCATCTATTATTAAATTCTATAAAATGTTCTGCATGTGGAAAATGTGCAAGTGTATGTATTCGGGATAATTTAAAACTAGTGGGAGATCACATTGAGGAGACAGGCGGAAACTGTTTTGATTGTGGTCAATGTATGGCAGTATGTAAGGAAAATGCTATAAGGTTAAAAGTATATGAAAACCAGGAAGATAGAATTGAGGATTATAATCCTAAAGAGATTCCATTTTCCTATGATGAGTATATCCAGTTTTTAAAACAGAGAAGATCATGCAGATGGTTTACAAGAAAGGAAGTTTCAAAAGAGGAATATGAAAAGCTTTTTGAGGCAGCTTATTATTCCCCCTCAGCTCAAAACATGCAAGATGTAGAATTTTTAGTGGTTAAGGACAATCTTCAGGAATTTCTGGAACATGTTTATAGTATTATTAAGGTGGAAGAAGATGAATTTCCAAGAATTACCCAATTTGGTGATTATCTAAAACATCCTGATGATTATAAAAATAATCCTTTTTTATGGGAAGGTAAGGAGTTAATTTTAACCTTCTCTAATAATATTATGGACGGTATAATTGCAAGTACAAGGGTTGAACTCGCTGCATATACCTTGGGTCTAGGGGGATTCTATTCTCTATTCCTTTCAAAAGCAGATTCTATTGACCATGATAATCTAATGGAATTCTTCCCACAGATTGATTCAGATAAACACATGTCTTCCGTTTTTGTAATTGGTCATCCAAGAACAAGGTTTTTAAGAACAATACCTCATAAAAAGATTAAATTTGATTATTATTAATTACTATATGTCTATTGATTTAACTAATCAATCAAGGCTTAGATTTAAAATCATGGCATCATAAAATTATTATCTTTATTCTAATTTATTTTTTTATTAAAATCTAAGTTTAAATAGTTTAGAATTTAATTACTTTATTTTTTTCTTATTCATGATCTAAGCTTGAATAGGTTAGAATTTAATTACTTTATTTTTTTCTTATTCATGATCTAAGTTTGAATAGTTTAGAATTTAATTACTTTATTTTTTTCTTATTCATGATCTAAGCTTGAATAGGTTAGAATTTAATTACTTTATTTTTTTATCTAAGATTTAGATTTGAATAAGTTCAGAATTTAAGATTCCTTTATTGCAATTGGGACAGAATTTTAATTGGCTTAATTCTAAGGTTTTGTTATTACATCTTGGACATTGGTTATTAGTAGAATTAATCTTATCAAATAAAATCTCCCTTTTTTCATTTAATGCAAATATTACTTTATTTAGTTTATTTGTAGATAGTTCGTTAATCAAACTTCTGGTTTCTTTTAAATCGAGTCCGCTTTTATTCTTATTAATTATATAAAATTTTACTAATTTATTGCAATGTTTACAATATCTGCTAATTAGCCTTCCAGTAATTGGAGATTTTTTAACAGCTATTTTATTTTCCTCATGTAAAATACCACTTGCAATACATTCATCAATATAATCCAATTTATAATCAATATAAAAAATTATATCGTCAAGGTCCCAATAGTCCCAATTACAGCTATTGCAGCTATATCTTATACCAGTTCCCATATTACCACTAAATCTATATAAGATTCTTTGAAAAATTATTATCATTTATATGATATTTCTAATCTTTTATATATAGATTTAAGAAAATCTGAAAAAATGGTTCAATAATATTAAGTTTAATATTGGGTTTAATTTTGAAATATGAATTTAAAAATATTATGGAGATTTAAAATTTATCTCTAAATAGTTTAAAATAAAAGGTTTAAAAAAGTAGTTAGTATTAAACAATAGAATTGTTACAATTAGATTAATCTTTTACTACAATTTCATCTAATTTCAATTCATCGCCACATTTAGGACATAGGCTCTCATCGGATATCCAAGTTAAGACTTTACCGCATTTTGGACAGATGTCCTCATTATTGTCTCTTGAACGATCGTCTTGCCAGAAGTAAATCCTGTATAATTCATCTTCAGATGCAGCATCTATCTTTTCTCTAATCTTATCATTTGTTAGGCTGGTGTAGTTATCCCTATCTGTTATGATGTATACTTTAACGGTATCATCACATTCCCTACAATATGCCTCATCTATCCTTCCGGATAATGGGGATTTTCCTGCCTTTTCAAGTGATGACTTTGTCACTTGTTCGATAGTAATCTTTTCTAAATCATCATCGAAGTAAAAGATTAGGTCCTTGTATTCGAATTCAAATGAACAATTTTTACAGGTGTATTTATCAATTAGTGCCATGTTATCTTCCTTTTTAATTTTCGTATTCTGTTAAGTCTTCAATTCCACTTTGTTTAAATCCTCTTTTACGTCTCATACATGATTCACAGACTCCGCAATGTTTGTCATGTCCTGTATAACAAGAGTAACTTAATTCCATTGGACAGTTATTTTCTTTACCTAATTTCACAATTTCATCTTTATTTAAATCTATTGCAGGTGCCACAACCTCTAAATTTTCCGGTGAACCAATATTCAATAGACTATTAAAAGCATCTAAGAATTCATTGGAGTTATCCGGAAAGGTATTTGCCTCTTCTAAGTCCCAGCCTACAATAATTTTACTGGCACCAACGCTTTCAGCAAATGATGTTGCAATCGCCGTAAAAACAATATTCCTTCCTGGAACCCAAACAGCATTGGCCGTTTTTTGTGACTCCTCCAGATTGTCCAAATCTTCATCAGAGGGATTTGGAACATCTTTATCACTGTTAAGTGCGGAATCACTAATCTCTCCAAGCCATTTAAGGTCAATGACTGTATGGGGTATGTTATAATGGTTACAAATATTTTTTGCAGCTTTGATTTCTTGTTTAATTGCTTTTTGACCATAATCAAAGGTTATGGCTTCTATATCATAATCATTAACATAACAACTCATTGCCACTGTGGAATCAAGTCCCCCAGATAAAACTGCTATTGCTTTTTCTTTCATATTATCACTTTAGTTGTTGTTTTTTAAATATTCTCTAACTTTTATATTGGCTATTTCACGTACTTCTGTTAAACTTAAACCAGTTTCTTTAGCTATTTTTTTAGTATCTTCAAATTCTGCTCTTTTTGAAATTATTTTGTCATTATAATATCCGATTTTAAAGTTAATGTCATATTCCTTATTATTAATTTCAACAGGTATCTTTATGAATTTTCTTGAAGCTGTGCCTCTATGTGTCTTAGGAGATATTCTTATTCCTAAAGTTCCAGTCTCTTCAAATAGTACATTAAGTAAGTTTTCTATTTGTTCATCCTTGCATATTACCTGGATAAGTTGACCTGGTCTGTTTTTCTTCATAAATATCGGAATCATTATAACGTCTCTTGCACCTGCATCTAATAATCTATCATATAGATATCCAAGTTCCTCACCACTTAAATGATCCACATTTGTCTCAAGTACATTTATTTCTGATTTTTTCTCGGTGTCTTCGGTTTTTATGATTCTTAAGACATTTGGATGTTTAAAGTCTTTAGAACCTGCCCCATATCCTATGGATTCGGCTTTTATATTTGGAATAAAATCAAGATATTCATCACATAAAACCTTGTAAAGGGCGCATCCTGTTGGTGTTGCAAGTTCAGAGTCAACAGGTCCTCCCATAAATTTAATGCCCTTTAAAATCTCACAGGTTGCAGGTGCGGGAATACTTACAATTCCATGTGCAGTATTTGCCCTTCCACCACCTACAGATATTGGAAGACCTATAACCTTCTCTTTATTTAATCCTAACAGGTAAAAGCCATAAACAGTTCCAATAACGTCACACACAGCATCTGCGGCACCTACTTCATGAAAATGAATTTCATCAAGTGATTTTCCATGAACCTTACTTTCCGCCAAAGCAATTACTTTAAAAACTTCTTTTGATTTGGCTATTACCTCATCAGGTAGAACATCATTTAATTTATCAATCTTTTCGATCAATTCTTTATAATGGGTTCCATGGTTATGGGGGTGTTTTGAATCTAAGGTTTTTACACTACAGAATGTAGAATCAATTCCTGATTTGTTAATTTTGGAGATAGTGGTTTCCACTCCTCCAAAATCCTTAGATGCCATTTCAGTTATTTCCTTAATTTTGTTCTTGTCTGCTCCTAAATCTACTAATGCACCAATAAGCATGTTTCCAGAAATACCTGAACTTTGCGGGTCTATTATAATCGTCATATTATCCCTTTTTTTATTAATTAATAATCTATTAAATTGATTTTATTAATCGTCCTTTTTAAAATTACAAATATATTTATATGATTATATATAATAAATTCTTACTAATTTTTTAATAAATCTGAATGATTGGTATTTAGATATAATTAATAAATATTTAAATAGACTATATTATAATAATGTAATTAATTAGTTATTTTTATAATTGGTGTGGATTATGAAATTAGATAAGAAAAACAAAATTCAAGATAATATTCAATTGTATCATGATAAAAACGGATTAAACATTTATAATCCCGATTATTTTTTAGCTTTTAGTGACTTTAATATAAGTGATGGAATAGATATAATTGAAAATATTCTTATTCTTAAAAATGATGTAATAAGCCTTAAAAATACTGATAAAGTTTTTGAAAGTATTGAGAAATTTATGGCTTCAAACAATATAGAAGGTAGTTATATCTTCCATAATTTTGACAATATTGAATATTTTGTAAACACCTATGGCGATATCTCAGTTGTTACAGTGGTTAATAACGATGTTGAGATTGAAGACTTTTATGGTAACCTTAAGGTGGCAAATTCTAAAAAGGGTTTTATGGATGCTAAAATAGATTTTGGTCAAATTGTAATTATAAATAAAGCATTATCTCCAAAACTTCTAATTAAATTACATACTGAAGCTGTAAAGGAAAGGGTTAGATTCTTTGATTCTCTAAATCTTCCATTACATATTGATAATATTGTTGGAACTGACGATTTTCTTGTACTTGCATCAAACATGCCAAAAAATGATTTAGATGATGATGAAAAACAATTTGGTGTGGATATCACTCAGATGACTTATGATGATTCTGAAATAGATTTGGATGAACTTCTTGAAAGGGTTCAGGATGCTGTTTCTATTGCACTTGAGGATGCATTTAAAAAAGTAGGTCTAAGTTTTGGTATTTTGGATTATTTTGTTGCTGAAGGTATTCAAATATCCGATTTAACTGATGCTGCAATGGAATTAGTCGAAGGTGTTGAGATAACTGATGGGCTTAGGGAAAAATTTGAGATACAACTATATAAATCCCTTGAAGATATTAATGTAATTGCACTTTTAATGGCGGCTATCAGAACCGAGTATGATTTTGAAAATAATCTTGTAAGGGAAGTGGATATATCAGATGATCCTGCATATCTTTATACCGATGAGGTTTTAGGTCTTTCTATTGCTAATCAGATAGCAGGTACTAAAGCAAGATTTAATTTTGTACGTTATGATCAAGCAAAACCTGGTATATTGTATGGTCTGGGTCCAATGTTAGATGATATTATTGGGGGACTAATAGCTGGTGTGATGAGTAAGATTTTTGAGGAATCCTAACTTATATCTTTCATTTTTAAATCTAATTGATTTTAATTTATTTTTA
>JBJEIL010000135.1:0-5762 GCA_051876995.1 Methanobrevibacter sp.
TAATCAACATCAATTACCATTCCATCAGTGGCAGCTATTGTTTTAACTCCAGTTTCTTTTTTAATTTCTTGAGCCTCTTTAATGGGATTACTCTTTAACATTTTAAATCCGAAGTGGGTCATTATAGCAAGTTTCGGTTTAATCTCTAATATTAGATCCTTAAAGTTTTTACTACACATATGGCCTTTAAGACCTTTATTGCCTGGTCTAAGTATACTTCCGATTAGAACATCCGCGCCTTTATGATAATCTTTAAGTTCTTCAAAATATCTTGTATCAGAGGTGTAGGAGATTGTGATGTTTTCTGTTTTTAATTGAAAACCGACTCCAAATGGGTCACCATGTATTGTCTTGGTTCCAGTTAAACTAAATTTTTCAAGATCTATTTCCTTATTTTCCTCTAGAATGTATGTTTTAGAATTACTTTTGTGGTAATTTGAGATACTTGGTCCCCACTGATCAACTCCTTCCATTACACTTTTACTTCCAATAATGTTGCCCTTCTTTTTAGTCATTCCTTTGGTCATTGCTTCAATTAATATTTCTGCATCATTATAATGGTCGGTATGGCAATGAGAAATAAATACTCCATCTAAATTACTTGGATTAATTCCAAATTCTAAACTTCTTAAAAGACCCCCTGGGCCTGGATCGACGTGAAGATTAAAACCATTAATATTATCTATTCTAAATCCTCCTGTCATTCTTTTTTGGCTGATTGTAGCAAATCTTCCGCCTCCAGTACCTAAAAATGTAATTCTCATATTTATTCCTGCTATTTGTTATAAACTTTAATTTGAAAGATGAATTTATTCATTACATAAAATAATTCCACAGTTTAAAGGGATGTCATTTTTATCAATACATAAATTTTCGTTTTTAATAACTACTTTATCATTAATCTTTGCATAGGAAGATACATCTGCTTCTTTGATTTCATTACCTTCTGTATCTTTATCTAAAAACATAATGACTTCCTCATTTGATTCCGCTACCTTTTTTAAATTTGTATCATATGCATTGACCTTATCTGTTAATTTTACATTTAACATTTTACCCTCTATCTTACTGATATATCCAATTGTTCCTTTGTTGATGATTTTATTTGCAACTTCAATGCTTTCCCTTTGTTCTTCTAAATCCTCTGCAAGTTTTTGTCTATATTTTTCTAAAACTTTTATATCTCTAGTTTCAGTCTCATCTAAATATTTTTGAGCAGTGGTTTTAGTAAGCTTTGAATCCTTTCCAATTATCACATCAACATTTTTACCTACGGAAGGTGTTTTTTCAGCTATTTCCTTAATGATTTCCTCAAAAATATCACCAGTATATTTTAAACTAATACTTGATTTCCATCTTTGTTTAATTAAGGAGTTAGCCATTTGTTTAGCTATTTTGTTACCAAATATAATAATTCCACTGCTACCTGTCTCCTTGTTTTTTAATTCAGAACCTATTAATTCAATTATTTGATAGCCATTAGTAGTACCATATATTCTTCTTCTTCTAACTTCCCTAGTTGTTTTTGAAGAAACTTCGCCCATTACAGCATTGCCGATGCTTTTTATCTTATTGGCATCATCACTAATCTTTAAGTCAATCCCTAATTTAGCTGCTTCTTTATATAATTCGTCATCGTTTCTAATGTTTCCTGAATATAATTCCTCTTCTAATTTTTCTCTATTGTCTTTATCACCAAAATAAGCTATTCTTCTTTTATCACTTGCCATTACGCAACCTTTCTTACCAATATATGCTATAATAATACTCATGAAAACACCCTAATTTTTTTTTAAAAAAATAATATTCAATTTTAATTTAATAAAAACAATTAATTATCTATATATGTTTTTTATTATTATTATAAATTGTTATAATTATCCAAATTATAAATTTATTAAGTTTAGAAATATATTTGTTTGGTGATATACGAATATTTTTTTTATAAGCTTTTAATTACTTATATTTTTATTAAATTCTTAATAATTACTATCTTTTTCTTATTAATCTTATTATTACTTAGTTTTGAACTATTTAACCAATTTTAGTTTATTTTTTCATTTTAATAAATTATATATTATAGATGAAACATAAGTATTATTGTGATTAAATCACATCTTTGAATAATTGGAAGTGAACGAATATGACAGAATTAAATCAAGTATATAGATGTAATCTTTGTGGAAATATTGTAATTGTGGCTGATCCTAATGGTGGAACTTTAAGCTGTTGTGGTCAGGAAATGGAACTATTAGTTCCTGAACAAAAAGAAGAAGGTGGAGCTAAACATATACCTGTTATTACTAAGGTTGATGAAGGTATTAATGTAAAACTTGGTGAAGTTCCACATCCAATGGAAGAAGACCACTACATTAAATTCATTTTATTAACTGATGGTGAACAAATATTTAGGGCAAATTTAAAACCTGGCGATGCACCTGAAGCTACTTTCAAAGTAACAGGTGATGTGGCAGATTATAAAGCTTGCGCTTACTGTAATAAACATGGTCTCTGGCCATCAAACTAAATTAGTTGTTAATTAAATTTAACATTTTTATATTTTAATATTAATTTCTTATTTTTTTTTAATTTAAGGATTTTTAAAGTCTTATTCTAGTTTTAATCATTTAAAAATTATTGTTTTAAGTTAGAATCAAAATATATTTCTTGTTGTACTTTTTTCATTAGGTTTTTGAGATTTTTAATTTTAAATTAATTATTTTATAAATCCTCTATTTTATTTCTAAAATTTTTATTTAACATAAACTATAATATAAATATTAAATATATATCTAAATGTTAAATAGTGGATATTTAAAAAATAAAGTTATTTTAAAAATTTAATGTCTAAGTGAAAAATATGAAAACTAAATGTCCAGAGTGTAAAGGAAAAGGGACTATTGTTATAGATTATAAAGAATGTGATGCCTGTGGGGGATCAGGGTATGAGGATACAATTGACCTTGGTGATCACTTTAAAGGAATAAATAGTCGGGCTAAATCAAAATTTGACTTAGATGGTGCTGAGGATATACCTTGTGAGGTTTGTCATGGTAAAGGACAAATCGAAATTAAAGAGAAATGTGATAAGTGTAATGGAACAGGGCATATCAATATATGTAAATCTTGTGGTAAAGTTTTGAAATCAAATAAAGAATATTGTGATGTTTGTATGAAAGAAATAAAAGTTAATAAATCTAAAAATAAGGATAAAAATAATAAAAAGGATATTGTCGTCTATACATTAGATCCTTTATGTGAGATGAGTGACTTAAAAGTGGGTAATTTCTATCAGGGTAAAATTACGAAAGTTGCTAAATTTGGTGTTTTCGTTAGTTTGAATAACCAGGTTTGGGGTTTAATGAGAACTGGTAAATCCGGATATAAGGTAGGACAAATCATTAATGTTAAGGTTACAGAAATTAAAACCCGTAAACATGAAGTGGATATGGGTCCTGTATCATTTACAAATTATACTCTTAAGAAACTTAAAAAGGATATTGAAAGAACTAAAATATCATCAATTGGTGATGATTTAATGGGTAAGGTTGTTAAAATTCAGGGTTTGGCAGCTCAAATCCAACAAACATCTGGACCAACTATATTTACAATTACAGATGAGACAGGTACTACTTATGTAGCTGCTTTCCAAGAGGCAGGTGTTAGAGCATATCCTGAGATTGATGTTGAGGATATGGTTGAGGTTGTTGGAGAAGTTAATAAACATGATGGTGATGTTCAAATAGAAGCTGAAACTATCGAAAAGCTTCAAGGTGAATCTAAAGATGAGTTATATAATTTAATTGATCAGGCTTTAGACGAAAAAGCTCAAGTTGAATTTAATGGGTTCTTAGTTCAATCTGAGGTTTTAGATAAACTTAAACCTAAAATGTTAGATGCAGCTAAAAGGATTAGAAGAGCAATTCTTGACGGTAGAACTATTCTTTTAAGACATCACGCAGATGCCGATGGTATCTGTTCAGGTGTTGCAATGGAAAAGGCTGTTGTACCTCTTATTGAAAAAGTAAATCCTGATAGTGATGCAAAATATCATTACTTTAAAAGATCTCCTTCAAAAGCTCCATTTTATGAACTTGAAGATGTTGTAAAGGATTTATCATTTGCACTAGAAGATTTAGATAGACATGGTCAGAAATTACCACTTCTTGTAATGTTGGATAATGGTTCCACGGAAGAGGATATTGTAGCACTTATGCAAACTAAAATCTATGATATTGAAGTGGTTGTAATAGACCATCACTCTCCAGGTGATGTGGTGGACGGTCGCGTTGCTGTTGATGATTATGTTGATATGCATGTAAACCCTTATCTTGTTGGTGGAGACTCTCAAATAACTGCAGGTGCACTTGCAACAGAGGTTGCTTGTTTAATCAATCCTGATGTTAAAGATAAAATCAAACATTTACCTGCTATTGCTGTAACCGGTGACCGTGCCGAATGTGATGAGGTTGATCAATACATCAAAATTGCAGAAGATGAAGGTTATAGTAAAGATGATCTTAAAAAGATTGCAGAATGTACTGACTTTGAAGCTTATTTCTTGAGATTCATGAATGGAAGAGGTATTATTGATACTATTTTAGATGTTGATAATAAAGATAAACATGATGCAATGATAAATGCTTTATATAAAGAATATGAAAAACGTGTTGATACTCAACTTAAAGCTACTCTTCCTAACGTTAAAAAGATTAAATTCGATAACGGCATTTACTTTAATCTTATTGATGTTGAGAAATTTGCACATAAATTCACATTTCCCGCACCGGGTAAAACCTGTGGATTTGTTCATGACAGTTTAATCAAGGAAATCGGTGAGGACAAACCTGTTGTAACCCTAGGTCATGGACCGGACTTCGGTGTTATAAGGGCAACTGATGCAGTTAATGAAAACTATGGATTTGATATTAATCAAATTATCAATGAACTTATAGATCACTTACCCCATGCTGGTATTGACGGTGGAGGACATGAATGTGCCGGTTCAATAAAGTTCATTGAAGGTTTTTCAAAAGAAGTTTTAACTGGATTTTTAGAAGAAGTTAAGAAAATGAATTTAAATTAAACTTTAATTTTTTCATTTATTTAATCAATTTTCTATTCTACTCTGAATTTTTTTATTATCTCTTGATTTGATATTTTTTTTTATCTGCTCTTTTTATTTAATATTTCATGCATTTTGCTTTTTATTGCCCTTGAACTTATTTTATTAATTATTTAAATAATTAAAATCTAATATTACTTTAAAATTATTTTTTACACTATTTTATTTTAGTATATAAGTTTAAACAATAATAACATATTTTTTAAATATCTTTTATAATGAAAATATATTATATTAAATCGTTATATTTATATATGTGAATATATCAATTTATAATTGTGTTTAGAAATATAAAGTTGGAAAATATTCTTGCATTCAATTATTAAAATTTAAACCCTATATGTCGTAAAAAAATTTTCTTATATTTTCTAACTTTTATATTTCATAAACTGATTTCAATCATTGATAATAAATAAGAAACTAAATTTAATCTTTATTAGGTTTATGTTGTTTATTTTTATCATTTAATTGACTTTTAAAAGAAGTTTAAATATAGCATAAAATTTTTAAAATTGAATTAATAAAATCATTAGAACTTTTAAAACGAGATTGGATTGAAATATTTTTTTAATTTATTATATGGGAGATGATAATACGGGTTTGAAGATTATGGTTCCAAATGGTTCACCACGACCTA
>JBJEIL010000136.1:0-5697 GCA_051876995.1 Methanobrevibacter sp.
TCAAACAGGTACTACCGTTAAAGATAATGTGACCCAATTCACTATCACTTCCTTGAATGGCGGTGAGCTCATATTTGACGGATCTAATAACTTCAATAAAACTACTTTGGTCATTGATAATTCAGTGTTTAACATCACTTTAATTGGTCTAACATTTATCAATGCATTTGTTGAGGATGATGCCGGAGCTATTTATAATCACGGTATTTTAAATGTTACTAACTGTTCATTTAGTAATAATACTGTTATTGATCCTTTATCTGGAGATATGATTGATTATAATAGGGGAGCTGGAATCTTTAACTATGGCGGTAAGGTTACTGTTACAGATTCCTATTTCTATAATAACACTGCACCATTAGGCGGCGCTATATTTAATGGTGGAAATAGCGGTTACTTTACTATATATAATTCTACATTTGTAGCAAATAATGGTACCTCATATAATGATGCGGGTGGTGCTATATACTCATCTTACTCACATATATATGTCTATGATTCATTATTTGAAAACAATACCGCATTAAGATTAAATGATTACAGATATTATGCAGGTTCTGGTGGAGGTACTTCTGCTGCAATCTTTTTAGGTAATAACTTAGAGGCTACTGTAGATAACTGTGATTTTGTAGGTAATAAAGCACTTTATTGGGCAGGTGCTATTAAATCTACTAATAATCTTGCAAATATATTTAATTGTAGATTTATGAATAACACAGCCCAATCTGGTGGAGCGTTACATGGTACATTTAATATTGTAAATTCTACTTTCATCAACAATACAGCTGTAAAGGGAGAGGGTATTAATAGTAAAACTCTCCGTGGTGGAGCTATCGATCTTGAAGGTAGAGGTATTATCTTAAACTCAACATTTATTGGTAATACTGCAATTGATGGTGGTGCTGTCTTTACAGGATTTAATGCTGTAAATATTTCTGGCTGCGTATTTGAAAATAATACAGGAGTTAATGGTGGAGCAATTAACAATTATCATAATAAAATGAATCTAACAAATTCTATCTTTAACTTCAATAATGGTGTAAATGGTGGTGCTGTTTATCATGAAATCAGTCGTTATGGTAGTGTTTATGAATTAAATATTACCAACAATACATTTAATGGAAACAATGCTACTAATGGTGGTGCTATTTACTTAAATGGATCTAGTTACAAATATAATTCCTTTAAGATAATCTCATCTGTTTTCACTGAAAATACTGCTACTAATGGTTCCGCAATTTATGGAAAATCAAACTTCACAGCTAATTACAATGTATTTGTTGACAATTATTGTTTAGTTGATGGCACATATACTAATTCAAGTGTTATTTCATATTATGGAAATGCATCCAATAACAATGTTTCAATAGAAAATAATTGGTGGGGTAATAATGCTCCAGTATGGGATGATATATTAAACAACTTAACTAATCCTAATGATTATTTAGTGTTTAGTTTATCCTATGAAAATATCACTGGATTAAACAATACAAAAATAATACGTGGAAAGCTTTATTGGAATAACACTGATAGTCAAGAAGACATTGATTTAGTTCCTATAAGATTCATCTCATTATACTCAAAGTCTGGAAATTACTTTGAGGGTAAATTTGATGAAAATAATGGAACTATGAATAATGGTGATTTTGAAACTAATTTAGAACTTCTTCCAGGAGAATATAATGTAACTGGAATGGTTGATAATGAGATTCAAACCATTACTATAAGCGTTGACGGTATGAGGGATTCTTATATAATTTTTGAATATCCGGATAATGTAGGTAGAGATCTTACATTAGTTGATGTTAAATTAATAAATGGATATGGTAATCCTATATCTAATATGAATTTAAGTGTTGTACTAAATTATCCTAATGGACACGAAATTGCATTCACTGGATTTGCTAATGAAACTGGTGAATTTATTGTCCAATTTTCAAACTTAACTAATGGTGAATATGGTGTTACTGTTAATTTTGCAGGTGATTCTTTATACCTTGAGTCAACAAATTCAACCGAGTTTACCATAAGTCCTAATTATAATAGTACAACAAGTATAGATGTAAATGGTAAAAACATTATTATTTCCTTAAAAGATAATGAAAATAATCCTATTTCCAATGCAAACCTTGTCTATTCTATCAATGGTACTAACTTACACATGGTAACTACAGACGGTAATGGAATTGTTAACATCACTGGTTTATATGGTAACTTCAATTTAACAGCTATCTATGCTGGAAATGATACATATTCAGGATCCAATAGTTCTAAACTTATTGCGATTAGTAAAACCAATGCCGTTATACATGCTTCTGGTATGACTCAGTATGCGGTTGATTATTATAATGGTGAAAGAGGTAATTACTTTAATTTCACTTTAAAAGATTCTAATGGTAATGCTTTAGCTAATAAAACTGTCTATATTAATATTGCAGGTAAAACTTATACTAGAACCACTGATTCCAATGGTTTTGCAAGAATTCAAATAAACCTTGCAAGGGCAAGTGTTTACACTGTTTCAATTTATTTTGCAGGTGACAATGATTATAACGGTGTACTTACTACAAGTAAGTTAACTATTAATAAGAAACCAACTACATTGACTATTGCTGGTACTAATTCCCTTAAGGTTAATGCTTATAGAACCTTGACATTTACTTTAAAAGGAGTCAAAACTACTAATAGTAAAAAATATGTTAATGCTGCTGGTAAAACATTAAAAGTCACTGTCAATGGTAAAACTTACACATTAAAAACAGATAAAAATGGTAAAGCAACTTTAAAAGTAAAATTTACTAAAACTGGAACCTATACCATTAAAACTGTATTTAAAGGTGACATTACATTTGCTGCAAAAACTACTACTGCTAAAATTACAGTAAAAAGATAAAATTTAGTTGTTTTAAAGAAAATAGTTACCTGGTAACTATTTTCCCTTTTTTTTATTTTAAGATTTTAATTTATTCTTGTTTTAAAGTTTTACAATACTTTATTTAAATTGCTATTTTTTTGGTTTTTTAATCATTTTAAAAATTTTTTTATTTAATAAAATTGTTTTTTGTAAAGAATTTTTGATAAATTTTAAATATGTCTTAAATTATATATTATTTTAGTCAACATTATTTTAGAAAATCTAAAATAATTTTGATGTTACAATAGATAGGAGGGGAGATTATAAAAAAGCTAAGAAGCTAATATTACTTTCTATTATAATGATTACAATTTTAGTAATATTTACTTCTAGTATAAGTGCTAGTGATTCTTTAAATGATACGACAGTATTAGACTCAAGTAATAATGATCAAAACATAACTTTATCAGATTCAAGTCTTGTAAACAACTCGAATATTTCAAAGGATATCAAAACTTCTGTAAATAATAAATCAGTTGTTAAAGATTCAAATACTAATCCAGCTTTAAATATTACAATCAAAGATTCATATAATTCTAAAACAAAAAATTATACTGAAGAAGGAGTTGTTGTTTCTGGTGCAGTAGTAAATATCTATGATTCTAATAATAAATTAGTATTTACAGGTAAATCTAACAATAAAGGTAATGTTATAGTAAATCAGTTAAATGGTTATGGTCAGTATAAAATGACTATTGCTTATTCAACCTATCTTACTGAGGTTAAATACTTTAATTATACTGTTAAGTCAAGACATCAAAAAATGAGCTATAGATTCGTTCCTGATATGGCATTTATTGTTTATTATGCTGGAAATGTTAATAAAATAAATTATTTAATGAATATTAGTAGAAGGGTTTATTATATTAATAACTACAACCCATTTGAAACTGATAAATTATGGATGCTATCTTATGCTAACTTCATTTTATTGGATATGTATTCTGATGATACGGTTTCAAAATACTTAAGTTATATAAAGAATTCTCCGGCTAATAAAAATAGGATGATTTCCTATACCTTCGGTGTATTTTCAGCATCAACAAATATAGGACTTAACTTTGTAGGTACAAAATCTTCTAATAATACAATAAATACTTTGGAGAATACTTATATCGGATCTTATATGCAGGCTAATGATATATCAGATAGTGTTGTATTAAAAAATAATATGCATGGTGTATTTAATTATATAAGATTCTTGCTTGGAGAAACTAAGGTTAATCCTACCTTAAATACAAGCACTACTCCTATGCTTACTTCAACATGGGGTATTTATCATCCAGATTATGGAAGATTTGACGCCTCACCTAGCCAGTCATTGATTAACAAATGGATTTTAGCAAATCCTGGTTATAATAAAGACGGCCAGGGAAGTTTAAATTGGATGACTGAAGAGTATATTTCATGGCAAAAATCAAATGTAAACTCATCTAGTTTATTTGATAAATTTGAAAGATGGTATTCTTCCAATAAACCTAATATTAAAAGTCCATATGTTGTTATTGTAAGTTATTATTCTGGTGGAAATCTTGTGGATGCTTTGATTAAGGAATATGAATCTCAAGGACGTGCGGTTTTCAATTTATATCAAAGTGAAACTTCACCTTCAATGGCTTCATTATTAACATTATTTGCAAGTACCACCTCAAGAAGCATTTCAGCTGTTAATTCATTGTATTCATGGTCCTTAGATTATGCCAATACAACTGGCGGTGCAGTAGGTAGTTTAAAAGAATTGAATGTGGAAATTATTAAAGCTTTATCACAGGTTAGTCTCTCTAGTTATAAAAGCGGACATGGTCCTCAAATTGAATGGACTTATTCGGTAACAGTCCCTTCTTTTGAAGGAGTATTTGGAACTGTTGAGGTTTCATATACAAATTCTGCAGGTGTTGAAGTTCCTATTGAGGCAGGTGTAAAAAAACTTGTTCAAATGACGAATGGATGGGCTAAACTTAAAGAATTAAATAATTCCGATAAAAAGGTAGCAATTGTTCTATACAATTATCCTCCGGGTAAAAGTGATATTGCGGCATCTTATTTAGATATATTTAACAGTACACATGTCTTACTTGAACTACTTGCAGATAATGGTTATAATATTGGAATGAGTAAAAATCAAATTCCAGATGTTGATGAATTAACTAAATTGATTGAAGAGGCATGTAACAAGGGTACATGGGCTCAAGGTTATTTAAATGATTATGTGGATAAATATTGGGATACCTTAATGGCTAATGGTCAATTAATTAATTATTCTCAATATAAAAAATATCTAAATAGTTTGAATTCAACTTTAAAAAATCAATTAGTTAAAAAATGGGGATCTGATATTGGTAAGATTATGGTGTATAATGGTACTAAACATAAAGGTAAATACATAGTTATTCCTGGAATTATGTTT
This sequence comes from Methanobrevibacter sp., assembly GCA_051876995.1. Taxonomy (GTDB): domain Archaea; phylum Methanobacteriota; class Methanobacteria; order Methanobacteriales; family Methanobacteriaceae; genus Methanarmilla. The sequence continues at coordinate 5,322 of JBJEIL010000136.1, forward strand.
GGTAACATCTTTGTTACTTTCCAGCCAAGTAGAGGTTGGGAAGAAGAGGATATTGCAAATTATCATAGTGCAACTTTACCTCCTCACCAACAATATATATCATTCTATAAATGGTTATCCGGTAATTTCAAAGCAAATGCTATTATAAACATGGGTACCCATGGAACTTTAGAGTTCCTACCTGGTAGAGACATTGGTCTGCAAGCAGATGATTGGAGTTTTGAACTTACTGAAATACCTACTATTTATCCATATATTGTTTCAAACCCTGGAGAGGCAATGATTGCCAAAAATAGATTAGGTGCATTGATGATTTCACACATGACTCCTGCAACTGTTATATCAGATTTATATGGTAATTATACATTATTAAATG
>JBJEIL010000137.1:0-5672 GCA_051876995.1 Methanobrevibacter sp.
GGAGGATAGATATTTTTTTATTTTTTTATCAGATAGGTTTTCATTGTTTATTGTATCTTCGATTAATTGTTTACCTAACATGTTGGTCATGTTTTTAATACGGTAATGACATAATGTAATTACAAATTGAAAATGCATTGTTTTTTGTATTTGCTTCCATGTGGGAGTTGCAATTGATTTCCTGAAATCCGGTTAAGTTTATTCCAAATTTTACTGGATTTTTTTTATTTGTATATTTTTTTCTTCGGGAGTATATAATATTCTTGTGACATTTGGGACGTTTTGGCAAGATGTTTCATCTAGAAAAGCAAAATATTCTGTTTTTATGTTTGTTGTTTTTAGTTTTTTTTTAAGATCTTCTTCAGGATTCTCGGGACGTGTGTTGTATTTAGTGAATGGTTTTCCATAGTTTAAGTTTAGTTTTTGTCTTGTAATGACCCATACTTGCTTTTCACTATATGTTATGCCGTATTTTTCTTTAATTAGTTTTTGTATGTCTTTTAGATTATATTTTTCTTCATTTTCTGTTATTATTTGTTTTAGTTCTTTCATTTGTTGGTCATTTAGGTAGGATTTTCTTCCACAATTGGAATAATTTGAAAATAAACCCTCGACACCCTTTTTGTTGTATTGTTTGACCCAGCGTTCGCCTGTTTTTCTTGAAATATTGATGTTTTTTGAGGCTTTGGCAATACTTTCGCCATTTGCAACCATGTGAATTAACAAAAGATGTCTGTAAACATCATAATATTTCTTGTACTCTTTCAGCATATCTGCAATTTCAGAAGGTTACAAATGTTTTTCAATTTTATTATTAAATTTTTCCATGAATATATTGTATAATTCATTAGGTATAAACTTTTGGTAAAGAACTATAATTTAATAATTTCTTTTTTATTTGATTAATATTAAATAAAATTTCTTATATTATTAAATTTAATCTAATTAAAATTGTTAAAGTAAAAATAGGGAATTTCTTCATCAAAAAATTGATTTAATAAATCTTGTTTTTATTAAAATAGTTTAATTGATTTTAATAAGATTTTTTAATTAAGTAAATTAAAAGAAAGATTAATAATTATTGTAGTTTATAAAATTATTATAATATTTTTATTCTTCTAACTTATATAATGGATTCAACGTACCATATCTTCCATATTTAATAGAATGATATACATATTCATTAGATTTTTCAATAGATTCTTTTAAATTAAAACCTTTTATTAAATATCCGCAAACTGCAGCGGAAAATGTACAGCCGCTACCATGGGTATTGTCTGTATTAATTAATTTTTGTTTAAAAATAGAAATATCACCATCATAAAAGATATTTGTACCGTTTAAGTGTCCTCCTGTAATTATTACATTGGGGCCAATCTTTTCAGCAGCTTGAATTCCGTCCTCAATTGAGTGGATTTTAACTTTGGATAATTTTTCAGCTTCACTTACATTAGGACAAACAAGTATTCCTTTGGGAATTAAGTATTTTTTTAAGTATTTTGTAAAGTTTTCCTCAGATAGTTGTCCCCCTGATGTAGAAACCATTACCGGATCGATTACAATGTTTAAATCATACTCATCTATTTTCTCACTTACAAGTTTGACTACTTTTTTAGAGTATAACATTCCTGTTTTACCATATTTTATTGGATATTCCTTTAATATACTATCAATTTGTAGTGATATAAAATCGGTATCAATTTCTTGAATTCCATAGACTTTTGATGGGTTTTGAGCGGTTAATGCAGTTATAACCCCGGTTCCATGTATTCCTAAAGCACTAAACGTTTTGATATCTGTAAGTATTCCAGCTCCTCCAGAAGGATCTAATCCTGCAATTGTAAGTCCTATCATGTTATCAGGTTAATTCTTGATTGTTATAAAAAATGAAAATTTATTGATTGTAGCACAATCATGATATTAGTTTAAAATTATTTAAAAAAAGAAAATTGAAATTTAAGTGAAATTTAGTCATGTTTTAAATATTAATTTCTTTTAATGTTAAGTATTTTTAAGTGAAATAAATATTTAATTAGGTTTTAAATATTAATTTCTTTCAACATTAAGTCTTTCTGGTCCATGGATGGAATGTACGCTAATACCTAATTCCCTTAGATATTCTTTAGTTTTAGTTCCATCTCCATGTATTAATATTTCACCTAAATCTTCAGTTGTATTTACATCCATTGCCATAAAGAATGAATCATGTACCATAGGAGTAAAATTATGTAAATCTGCTTGTTTTACATGTTTGATGAAACTGAAATCACCAAATTTCATTTCAATTGATAAAGGACTAATAATTAATGTATTAGTTCCCCCTCCTTTTGAAGGTACAATTACAAAGTCCATAAATTGTGTTTGTTGAAGTAACATACCCATATTGGTTTTTCCAATAAGTGGTACATCTGAAGGTAAAATAATAACTTTTTTGGTTTTATCTTTGAGTTCAGTCATTGCCTGAGTTAATGCATTATTTAAATTATTGCCATCAGAGTTTTCCTTTTCTATTATGGTCTTTACATCCAATTCTTTAGCAAACTCTAAAACCTCATCATCTGAGCTTATGATATAAATATTATCTACATATTCTCTTAATGCATTTGTTACATCAGTAAGCATAGCTTTTAATAAGTTTTCTCTTTCTTCTAGACTTAAAAAAGGGGATAATCTAGTTTTTGCATTTGAGAATTTACTAACTGGTATTATCGCATCTATTTTATCCATATTATCATCTATCTTATTTAGTATGTTTTAGCTACTGAAGCAATATGTTTTGCTTTCTTACCACAGTGTAGGCATACTTTATCTGTATCCTCATCAAAATCTTCACTTGATCCAAGGAAATCCTCATCGCTAATTTTTCCTATTTCCTTTCCACATTCCGTATCTCCACACCAGTAAAATTCTGTAATGTTTCCTTCTTTAATACTTTCTTTAATGTCTTTTTCATCCTCAATATGTTTAAGTGATTTATTAAATTTATCCCATGCTTTCTTGTATAGATTGTCATGGATATTATTTAATAAATCTTTTATGGAGGATACTAAATTATCGTCAATTGTAAGTTCTGATTTTTCACCATTATCTCTTCTTACAACAACAATCTTGTTTGCTTTTAAATCTCTTGGTCCAAGTTCTATTCTTAATGGTATGCCCTTGTTTTCAATACTGAAGAATTTTTTACCAGGACGGATATCCCTGTCATCAATTTTAACTCTAATATTATCTTTTGATAATGCATCTTTAATTTCATTACATTTATCTAATACTTCTTCAGCACCTTTTTTAAATAATATTGGGACTATTACGACTTGAACAGGTGCTATAGCAGGTGGAAGAACTAAACCCTTCTCGTCCCCGTGAATTGCAATTGCTGATGCAATTACTCTATCAGATATTCCGTAACATGTTTGGTATACATATTCATGTTGGCCGTCTTTATTTTCAAAGGTAATGTCAAATGTTTTAGCAAATGTTTGACCTAAGTTATGTACTGTACCAATTTGTAGGGTTTTTCCATCGGGAAATACTGTATCGAATGCCATAGTATAATCAGCACCTGGGAATTTATCCCATTCTGGTCTTTTACTTATTAAGTAAGGTACTGCTAGGCTATCAAAAATTTGTTTATAAATTTCAATACCCGTTTGAACTTGTTCCTCTGCCTCTTCAGGACTTGAATGAGCTGTATGTGATTCAACAAATGAGGTAATTTCACGTACCCTTATCATCGGTCTGGTATGTTTAGTTTCATATCTAAATGTACTTCCTTTCTGATAAATTTTAATAGGTAAGTCTATGTGGGATCTTATCCAAAGTGAAAACATAGGATAAATTGCTGTTTCGCTAGTAGGTCTTAAAGCTAACTTTTCATTTAAATCTTTTTGACCACCTTTAGTTACCCAATATACTTCATCTTCAAATCCTTTAACATGTAAACCCTCTTTTGCAAGTTCTTCTTCAGGAATTAAAAGAGGAAATGAGGTTTCATCATGTTCTTTATCCATTAAATCGGTAACTATCTTAAAAAAATTTTTTCTAATCTGAAATCCGTAAGGCAACCATACCCCCATACCTTTAATAGGATATCTAGGGTCTATAATATCTGCTGTTTCAAGGATATTATGAAACCATTCACTAAAATTCTCCACTATATCACCTAATTATTTATTTTTTCATAATATAATTTAAAATAAGTATTTTTTATTAAATTAAACTAATATTAAATCCTTAATTTAATTATTTAAATTAAAAAATCAATTATTCTATGATTTATAATTTATCTTTTTATTAATTAATAAATATTATTATATTAGATTTTTTTAGATTTATCAAAAATATTTGAATGGGTTTATTTATTTGATTTTGAAATTTAATTTTTATTTGAATTCCTAAACAAAAATTATTTTATTAAATACTTACAAATATATTCATAATATAAATGTTTTTATATTTCATTAAAATTTAGTTTTTATTGTTAGGTGAATTAATCATGGATTCTAAAACTATTCAAATGCCAAGGGAAGTTCATATTGGTCCAAATGTCATTTATGAAACAGGTGAAATTGCTCGTAATTTAAGACTTCCTGGTGAACCTTTAGTTGTGACAGGTAATCGTACCTTAAAAATTGGAGGGAAATTGGTATATGATAGTTTGGAAGAAGCAGGATTTAACCCTGAGATTGTTCAGGTTAGTGATGCCACTAAAAAGTATGTTTCAAAGGTTGAAGATAAATTAGCAGAAAACTCTTTTGCATTGGGGGTTGGTGGTGGTAAAGTTATAGATGTTGCTAAACTAGCCTCAACTAATAAGAATTCTTATTTCATATCAGTACCAACAACAGCTTCTCATGATGGAATTGCTTCACCTATGGCATCCATTAAAAACTCAAAAGGTTCTGTTTCAGTTAAAGCACATGCTCCAATGGCTTTAATTGCGGATTCTGAAATATTAAAAAATGCACCTTTTAGATTTTTGGTTTCTGGATGTGCAGATATTGTATCAAATTATACTGCTGTGAAGGATTGGCGTCTTGCACAAAGACTTCAAAATGTAAGCTTTTCCGAATCAGCAGCAGCATTATCTTTGATGACTGCAAAATTAATAATAGATTCTGCAGATAGTATTAAGGAAGGTTTGGAACTTAGTGCCAGATTAGTTGCTAAAATGTTATTTAGTAGTGGTATGGCAATAAGTATCGCCGGTTCAAGTAGGCCTGCAAGTGGTTCTGAACATTTGTTTTCCCATGCTTTAGATAAAATTGCTAAAAAACCAGCTTTACATGGTGAACAATGTGGTTTAGGTACTATTATGATGATGAATCTTCAAGGTGGTGACTGGAAATTTATTAGGGATGCTTTAAAAAGTATGAAAGCCCCTACAACTGCATATGATTTGGATTTGGATCCTGAAGATATTATTGATGCTTTAACAATGGCACATACTATTAGACCTGAAAGATATACAATTTTAGGAGATAGGGGAATATCTAGAGATGCAGCTCGTAATTTAGCTATAAAGACAGGAGTTATTTAGAGGTAATATTATGATAACATTGGTAGGAAAGGATTTTGCCCGTGAAGGAACTAAATTTATTTTTTATGGTCCTGCAGAGGAATGTAAAAATTGTAGATATAAATCTTCATGTATAGATTCTTTAGAGAAAAAT
>JBJEIL010000138.1:0-5646 GCA_051876995.1 Methanobrevibacter sp.
GAAATATGGATTAAGACTTATTCCTTCTGGTTTTGTTCATACTGGTGCTAAACTTATGATTGGTGCAGGGGTTCTTGTAGATCCTGAAGTTTTCTTCCATGAATTAGAATATTTAAATAAATATGATGTAAAAGGTAGAACATTGGTAGATGGTCGCTGTGCTATTATTAAACCTGAGCATCGTGAAAGAGATAAACACTCTGATTACTTATCCAAAAAAATAGGAAGTACTGGTTCTGGCTGTGGTCCAGCTAATTCTGATAGGGTATTAAGGATTGCAGATTTGGCAAAAGATGTTCCTGAACTTGAAGATTATATTACCGATGTATCTTTAGCTATTAATGAAACACTTGATGAGGGTAATGATGTATTTGTTGAAGGTTCCCAGGGATTTTCATTATCTTTATACTATGGTACTTATCCATATGTAACTAGTAAAGACACCTGTGCAAGTACTTTTGCTGCTGATGTTGGTGTAGGTCCAACTAAAGTTGATGAGGTGATCACTGTATTTAAATCATATATCACTCGTGTAGGGGCAGGTCCTTTCCCTACAGAAATCTCTCAAGAAGAGGCAGAAGCTAAGAATATTGAAGAATATGGTGTAGTAACTGGTAGACGTAGAAGGGTAGGTCTTTTTGATATGGATCTTGCAAAGGAATCTTGTAGAATTAATGGTACTACTCAAATCGCATTGACCTGTGTGGATAAATTATATCTGAACTGTGCTAAAACACAGGATTTCTCTGATTTATCTGGTGAAACCAAAAAATTCATTGATGAGATTCAAACTGAAACTGGTGTCCCGGTAACTATTATTTCAACTGGTCCAGATTTAAAGGACACAATTGATTTAAGAGATGAATTATTATAATTTATCACCTCTTTTTAATATTTTTTTAAACCTGGATAACATATTCTATTTTTTTTATTAATTGATTATTTCTATAAAAATAGACTTTTTTTAAATAGGATTATTCCATTAACTGTTATTGTTTCTTAAAGTTAATTTTTAGTATTTTCACCATTTTTTAAAATAGGGCTATTTATTATTAATTTATCACTATTTTCTCAAATCGGTTTTATAATTGTTGTTTTTTAAATTATTTTCTCATTTCAAAAAGCTTATTTTATTCATATTTTAATTTATTTTATTTAAAATATATTTTAGTTAATTGATATTGTTGTTTCTAATTTAAAACTCTTTTAATCTTTTATCATTTTAATATACTTAATTTTTTTTAATAAAACTTAAGTCAAAAATTTTATATTTAATCTTAAACTAAGATTATTATATGACAGAATCTTTGAATAACAATATTAAAACTCCAAATGATAAGGTGGCTATGGCCTTTTTTAGAAGTCTAAGATGGGTTAATGGTGTTTATTGTCCACAATGTAAATCATATGATATTGTTAACAGAGGTCAACAAGGAAGGGTTCGAAGATATTCCTGTAAAGAATGTGGTTCTAATTTCAATGATTTTACAGGTACTATATTTCATAAAAGTAGAATGCCGATGGGGATGATGTTGTATGTTTTATTTAATATGGATGATAAAACGATTACACAATTATCTGAAGAAACTGGTTATTCCAGACAATGTATTTCTCGTTTAACTCATTTATTTAAAGAGAAATTGATTAATAATCTTGAATTTTATTCCGATGAAGACGGAGTTTGATTTTTTATAAGTTTAATAACTTTTATTATTCTTTTCATTATCTTGTTTAGATAGTAAATGTTAGTTTATTGAAATAATACTTTTTTATTAAATAATATTACTTTTTAATTTTTCTTATTTCTTTTTAAATTTGATCATTGTTTTAAATGTTTATTTTTCATATTATTCTTTTTAAAAAGTTTATTTTTTCTAGTTAATTGATTTTACTTAGAATTTTCTGTTTTAATTTAGAATTAAAATTTTTTATGTGGTTTTGGAAATTTTTTATTTGGCTTTTATTTTTCCATTTTTCTATTATTCTTATTAGTTTCATAAATTTTTTAAGTAAAATATATTGGATTTTGAACCAATAATTTAACATTGAATCCCTTTAGGATAAGCTTTATATATGTAAGTTAAACAATTATTTATTGTATTTTAATTAAATTATGTTATGATTTTTTTCTATAAAGATTTAATAATCTTTTTGTATTTTTTATTTATCTTGCTTTTTTAATTAAAATTGATATTTAATAAGAATTTTCAACAATTAATTTAAATATTTAAAAAATTCAGGTGATTCAATGGATAAAAAGACAGGAGTAATTATAGCAATTGTTATAATAATAATTGCAATTATTGGTGGTTACTATGCTTTCAGTCACTCTGATGAGACTACTGTTAAGATAGGATATTTACCATCAGATCATGATTCTGCTTTATTTGTTGCACAGGCTCAAAAACAATATGAAGCTCAAGGAATTAATGTAGAAACCTCCTCATTTAATAATGGTGGAGATTTAATGACTGCTATGGCAAGTGGAGATATTGATGTAGGGTATGTTGGAGTAACACCAGCTTTATCATCTATTTCTAAAGGTATTCCTGTAAAAATAGTTTCAGGAGCACAAATGGAAGGAACTGGTATTGTAGTTTCAAACAAATCTTCAATTAATAGTATTGCTGATTTAAAAGGTAAAAAAGTTGCAACTCCAGGTGAAGCTTCTATTCAATATATGCTTCTTGAATATGCATTAAACAAAGAAAATATTAATATTTCCCAAGTTAATCCAAGTTCTATGAAAGTTGCTCAAATGAATGATGCACTTAAAACTGGAAGTTTAGATGCAATTGTAACATATGAACCATATGCTTCTATTGCAGTTAGTTCAGGATATGGTAAACTCTTAGAAAATAGTTCTGAGATAATGCCAGACCATCCATGCTGTGTAGTTGTAGCAAGTGATAGCTTTATTAAAGACCATCCTAAGGAGTTAAAGTCAATTTTAGCTATTCATGAAAATGCTACCAAATACATTAATGAACATCCAGATGAAGCTGCAAAATTATTACCTAGCGATATTGTACCTAATGCAAGTTTAGAGGGTAATGTATTAAAAGGTATTGACTTTGTATCTGGATTAAATGATACATACAAGCAATCTGTAATGGACTTTAAAGATACTGAAATCCAATTAGGTGTTTTAAATAAAAACCTTACAGAAGATCAAATATTCTATAAAGGATAGATTGTTTTAAAAAACGTGTTTTTTTATTAAAATATTTTTTAATATTTTAATTTTTTCTTATTTTTTTTATTTAATTTTTAAAATAAGATTATATTTTTATTGAATTTTAGAATATAATTACTTATTTAGATATTTTTCGAAAAATATCTATTTTTTTAGGTTTATGGTTAAAACATTTTATTTTTGATATATGCTCTTTTAAAAAAGTTATTTTTATATACTATTTAAATCTATATTTTATTTAAGAATGTTAGAAAACATTTAAATAATATTAATATTTAATTTAATTTTTATAGTGGTAACTTAATTTTTAAATTTTTTAAATTAGAAATTTTTATATTTTTATGATTAGTAAGTGATTTAATTGAGTTTAAAGAAAAAATTATTACCTTGTATTTTACCGATCATAGTGCTTATTGTTTGGTATTTAATCACCGACGGTTTCGGTTTAGTACCAAGTTTTAAATTACCTAGTCCTGTTGATGTATGTCATTCCGCATATACGATTATTATGAATGGACGTTTACTTGACAATACAATAAGTACTTTAATTAAAGTATTTTTAGGTATTATTCTTGCATCAATTGTAGCTATTCCTGTAGGAATATGTTTGGGATACTCTAAAACTTTAGACAGTTTCTGTTCTTTATTAATCAGTATTCTAAGACCAATTCCACCAATTGCTTGGATTCCATTTTCAATTCTTTGGTTTGGAATAGGTTTAAATTCCGCTGTATTTATTATATTTATGGGATGTGTTTTCCCGCTATTGGTATATACAATAGACGGTGTTAAAAGAACCCCTAGTATTCTAATTGAATCAGCTCAAACATTGGGTGCAGATAACGGTACAATTTTAAGAAGGATTATTTTACCTTCTTCTGTTCCTTACATTGTTTCAGGACTTAAAGTAGGGGTAAGTATTGCTTTAATGTGTACTGTTGCAGCAGAAATGATTGGTTCAAGTACTGGTTTAGGTTATATGATTCAAACAGCAAGTAATTTAATGGATCCAGGTACAACTGTAGTTGGTATGTTAGTAATCGGTTTAATCGGAATTTTATTTGATTATGGATTTACTAAGATACAGGATAAAATATTCTGGTAAAGATTTAATGGAGATTTTAATTTGACAATAGAAGTAAAAAATCTAACTAAAACTTTTAAAAATAATGAGGAAGAGAATAAAGTTTTAGATAATTTGAATATTACTTTTGAAGATAATAAGTTCATTTGTCTATTGGGTCATTCAGGTTGTGGTAAAACAACTTTACTTAGATTAATTGGTGGTTTAGATAAACCTACATCTGGTGAAATCTTACAAGATGGTAAACCTATTAAAGGACCTTCTACAGATAGGGGTTTTATTTTCCAACAATATTCACTATTTCCTTGGATGACAGTATTTGATAATGTAATGTTTTCCCTTAAAGTTAGGGGAGATAATGATGAGGAAAGTAAAAGAAGAGTTGAAGCTTATCTTCAGGGTGTTGGATTAGAGGATAGTAAAGATCTTTACCCATATCAACTTTCTGGTGGTATGCAACAAAGAGTTGCTTTAATTAGAACTATGATTAACCACCCAAATACAGTTTTAATGGATGAACCGTTTTCTGCATTAGATATGTTAACTAAACATGATCTTCAAGAGAAATTGCTTGATTCACTTGGAAAATATAATACAATTCTCTTTGTAACTCACGATGTTTCCGAAGCTACATTCTTGGCAGATCAAATTGTAGTTATGGGAAGACATGATGGAGAAGTTAAGGATGTAATTGATATTGATATGCCACATCCAAGAAAAAGAAATGATCCTAAATTATTGGCTATTCAGGATAAGATTTCCGAATACCTATAATTTCTAAACCTTTATTTTCTATTTTTAATTCTTTTTATTAGCTATGTTTGTTGATTTTTTTTACTGTTTCCGTCTATTGGTTGGTAAATTAGTTTTTCTTTTTTTTATCAGATATTTTTTCCTTTTGGCTTAGATTACCTTTTAATTATATTATAGTAGTTTACCAAATGTTTATACCTAAATATTCATTGACCTAACTTGTGTAAAATGATGTCAAATCAACTGTTTTATAGAATTCAGCTTCAAATATTTCAATTAATTCGTTTAAATTTTTATAAATTGATTTATATACTTTAGATTTGATTTTACGCCATACCTCTTTGATTGGATTTAAATCTGGGCAGTATGGTTTTAGAAAAATTAGGTTTATGTTCAATATTTCACAAGCTTTTTCAACAATTTTTGCATGATGTGTTCTTGCGTTATCTAAGATAATGTTTATTCTTTTTTCTTTTGAGTTTATTTCAGTTATTTTTGGATTTGATAGGTTATTTAGTAATCTTGATCTTTTTTCATTCGATATTTTTCTTGAGTTGTTGTCTATGATCATAGTCCCTGCCGGTACAGAGGTCTATATACGATTCCAGAGGCG
>JBJEIL010000139.1:0-5581 GCA_051876995.1 Methanobrevibacter sp.
TATTTATTGGCCATTTCATTAATGGTTTTCAATACCCTTTCAATTGGTATAATGCTGTTAAGTGATCTTGATGCAACAATTATATCAAAGTGACCGAGTTCATCAAGTGATATTTCTTCTATTGGTTTTTGAATAGTAATTACATTATTGACCCCTTCTTTTTTACATTTTTCATTTAAAATTTTAAGCATTCCACTTGATGAATCAAGACCTGTAACACTTTTAGCTTTTTTAGCTATTGGGATGGTAATGGAACCTTCACCACAACCAATATCCAGTACGGTATCTTCTTTTGTTATTTTTAAACTATTTAATAAGGTTTTTCTATAGTCATCCCTTTTATTACTTTTATGGAAGTTTGGTGCTGCTTTATCCCAATTTTTCTGACGATCTTTCTTACTTTCTAATTTTTTACCCCAAAAATAAGCCCAGTCAATGTCCTCTGGATTTTCAATATATTTCTTATTGTTTGTCATATTATCACTTTAATATTTCAAATTGTTATATGATTTATAAATTAAAATCATTTATTAGTTTATTTTTATAATTGTAATAAAATATTAATTTTTATTTTTTTTTATTAATGAATCAAATCTTAAAAATAATGATTTTAATTTTTCCTTAAAGTTTTCTAGATTGTCAATTAAAAATTTATATATTTAATGATTCAAAAATAATATTGTGATTTTATATTAATTTTTATTTTTAAAATATGCTGATTTTTTAATTGTATTTATTACTATTTTATTTTAATTTAGTATTTTCAGTATAGTTTTTTATCAATTTAAAAGAATACTTATTTAATGTGATATAATGGATGAATTAGAAGAAGTTGTATATAAACATGCTTTAATGAATGCTGTAAAACACAAAGGTAGTGCTAGTCCTAAAGCTGTAATGGGTTCTATTATGTCTCAAGAAGCAGAACTTAGATCCCGTGCTAAAGAGATAGGTTCATTAAGTGCAAAAGTTGTAGCTAAAGTTAATGAATTATCTAAAGAAGAACAACAAGCTGAAATGGATAAACTAGGTTTGGAGATTCATGAGAAAAAACAAGTTAAAAAAGAGGGATTGGATGAGTTACCAGGTTCTCATGATAATGTTGTTATGCGTTTTGCACCAAATCCAAGTGGTCCATTACACATAGGACATGCAAGAGCAGCAGTACCTAATGGGGAATATGTTAAGAAGTATGGTGGAAAATTTATCTTAAGAATTGAAGATACGGACCCTAAAAGAGTCTATCCTCCTGCTTATGATATGATTCAAGAAGATTTAAAATGGTTGGGAATTGAACCTGACGAGGTTTATTTCCAATCTGACCGTTTTGAAATCTATTATAAATATGCTGAAGAGTTAATTAAACGAGGAGCAGCATATATGTGTACCTGTGATGGTGGGGAATTTAAAAAGCTTAAAGATAATTGTAAACCTTGTCCACATAGAAATCAGAGTGTGGAAGAGAATCTAAAATTATGGGAACAATTTCCATCAATGGAGGCAGGTTCTGCAGTCTTAAGAATTAAAACTGATATTAATCATAAAAATCCAGCTATCCGTGATTGGGTAGCTTTCCGTATTGTTGATGAGGAACATCCACGTTTAGGTAAAAAATATAGGGTTTATCCTATGATGAACTTCTCTGTATCTGTAGATGATCATTTAATGGGCATGACTCATGTTTTAAGAGGAAAAGATCACCTTGCAAATAGTGAAAAACAAAAATATCTATATAAACATATGGGATGGGACACTCCAGAATTTATTCATTATGGAAGACTTAAAATGGAGGATATTCCATTAAGTACTTCCAAGGCTAAAGAAGGTATTGAATCCGGAAAATACTCCTCATGGACAGATCCAAGACTTGGAACCTTAAGGGCCATTGCAAGAAGAGGTATCCAACCAGAGGCTATTTGGAATTTAATGGTTGAAATTGGAGTTAAAATGTCTGATTCTGCTGTAAGTTGGAAAAAAATCTATGGTTTGAATAGAAATATTATTGAAGATAAAGCAAATAGATATTTCTTTGTTAAAAACCCTGTAAAAATAGATATTGAAGATTGTCCTGAGGAATTTTCTAATTTCACATTGGAAAAGGAATTACATCCTGACTTTCCTGAAAGAGGAAACAGAACATTAGACTTTAATGGTTCTGTTTATATTGATGAGGATGACTTTAAAGATGGACATATTAGGTTAATGGATTTAATTAATATTGATATTGATAATGGAACTGTTAAATTTAACAGTGCATCATTTGAGGATGCCCGTAAAATTAAAGCTAGAATCATTCAGTTTGTTCCTACAGATGAGGCTATTAAAGCTGAGGTTGTAATGGATGACGCTTCAGTTGTTGAGGGTTTCTGTGAGAAGGATTGTAAGAATCTTGAAGTTGATGATGTAATTCAATTTGAAAGATTCGGATTTGTTCGCCTTGACGAGATTAAAGATGATAAATTAGTATTTTATTATGCCCATAAATAAATATAATTTATTTTTTTTAATCAATCTTTATTGTCTATTTCTTTTCAATCATTTTTTTATAATCTATTTTTAAATCATATTTTCATTAAGCTATTTTAATCAGCTTTTATTAATTGTTATTATCTTATCCTTTCAAATCAATTCTTTTTTTTTTTAATTGATTTAAAGATTCTTTTTTTTATTTAATGCTATATATTCTAATTAATTTTTTTCGGCCTTATCTCTTATACTTGATTTTTTCTAAAATTTTGATTATATATTTAAATGATACTTTTTTTTATGCAATTCTATTTAGTTAAATTATTGTTTTAATTGATTGTAAAATGGGTATCTTTTTAGATTGCTCTTTAAAACTAGGAATTAATATTTATAAAATTAATATTGCAATGTTTAAGTTTGAATATTTTTTAAAATATCTTTAAAAGTTATTATTGTTTTAATATGGAAATTAATTAAATCAATGTTTAAATTGAATTTGTTTAAAAATAATTTGGTTATTAAAGAAAATTGGTTTAAAATAATCCATAAAATTAGGCTAACTTAAAATGTTCTTTAAATATAGTTTTATATTATTAAGGAAAATAGTTAAATTAAGTTTAATTATCCATTTAAGTTTATTAAAGGAAAATTAGTTAAATCATGTTTGATTATAAATAAAGATTTTAAAATAAGTTTTTTTTAGCTATTTGGTTTATAAAATAAAAATTAAGAATTAAAAGAGAAGATATTAAAAAGTATAGAGGATAATGTTTATTTTTTTATTTAAAATACTTTAGTAATATCTTCTGGTTTAATCCAAATCTTTTTACCTCTATATGTGACATTAATGTTGTCACCTTTAATGCTGTGAATAGAACTACCGTATTTTTCACCTTTGTACTGGTAAATAATACTGACACCACGTTTTAATATGTGATCTGTACCTTGAAGATTGATTACTAAATCTTGTTCAGGTTCTTTTCGTCTTAATGATTTAGGTGCAGATTTTTTTTCACTAGATTTTCCACCATATTTTTTATGGAATCTTTCAGAAGGTTTAAGATTAGATAGGTCATCAGATTTTTTAACGGTGATTTTCATGTCATCGGTTTTATCTGCAACATAATTTGGTTTGTTTTTCTCGTTTTTATCTAATTCGTCATTGAATTCTTTTTCTAAATTATCAAAGTATTCAATTTCTTCTGGAGTTAATTCATCGGTATTTCCATTTATATTATCGAATACATCATGAGTATCATAATCTGGTTTAATGCTTTCTTCATATTTTTTGATTTCTTCAGGATCATGTAATGGTGTTATACTTACAACATTGTCATTGTAAGTGATTCCATCATCATAATTCTCTTTATTATTGTTTAAAACTTCCTCAAGAACTGCCTCATTAGTATTTCCTAAGTTTTCTCCATTTCCATTATCGTCTCTTACAATGGATGATTTAATATTCTTAAATGCACCCTTAACACTTTCAAATGGATCTATAATATCATTATATGCAGATTGTTCAAATTCATTGTCCTTTTCTTCTTCATTTTCTTTTGCATAATCATCAATTGTAGCTGTTTCTGTTTTTATTGGTTCAGGATTTGTTATTTTTCTAGTTTTATCAATGATACTTTGATGTTTATCTTCAATTGGCTCTTGAGTAATATTACTTGCTATGCCTTCAGCTAAGCTATTATCTTTAATGTTAAGTTCGAATGGTTTTGATTTCTCTTCAACATCATCTGGTTTATTTTCCGCTTTTGTTTTTTTTTCTGTTATGGTTTCTGGTTTGGTTTTGTTTTTAGGTTCTGTTTCTTCTTTTGTGGTTGGTTTGATGTCTATGTCTTGGTTTATACCTGGTTTGGTTTTAATTTCAGGTTTATTGATCTCATCAGCTTCTTTATTTATTGTTGCATCTTTTTTGATTTTTGTTTCTTTTTCTGTTATGGTTTCTGGTTTGGTTTTGTTTTTAGGTTCTGTTTCTTCTTTTGTGGTTGGTTTGATGTCTATGTCTTGGTTTATACTTGGTTTGGTTTTAATTTCAGGTTTATTGACTCTTTCGGTAGTTTCAGTTTTAACTTCCTTGTTTGTTTTCGCTTCTTTTTCGGTAGTTTCAGTTTTAACTTCTTCTGGGATATTGGTCTTGGCGGTTTCCTCTTCAATATTGTTTATTGGTGGCTCAACTTTAAGGCTTGGTTCTGTTTTTAAGTTAGTTTTAACATTTGTAGATTCAATCTTATAGTCTTCTGTTTTAATAGGTTTTGCCTCTTTAACGGTATTTGTTTCTGCTTTCGGACTTTCTTTAATTTGGCTTGTTTTGTTAATAGGTTTTACTTTCGGGGTTTCTTTAATGGTTGTTTTAGGTTCAGTTGCTGTTGTTTTTAATTTAGGTTCAACTTTATCCTCTTCTTTATTCTTAGCATAAGTTGAAATTTCAGCATTTTTTACATTGATGCTTATTGGTTTTCTTTCAGTTTCTTCCTGTGACTTTTGTATCTTGTTTGGATTTTTATCTTTCATTGTATTCTGGTTTTTATTCACTACTTTTCCGGTATCTTGGCTTTTGGTGGTTTTTGCTATGTTGTTGTTTGGGGTTTTGTTTATTTTGTTTTCGGTAGTCTTGGCGGTGTCGGCAATGTTATTGGTTTTAAAGTTTAAGTTTCCAGTATTATTGTTTGGTTTTGGTCTTGTAATAGTTAAACTTTCTATTTCTTTATTTAAGGCTTCTTCATCATTAACTTTATTTGAATTTCTTGTACCTGTTATTCTACTTGTTGCTTTGCTTGTGGTTTTTAAGATTTTATCTTTATTTGATAATAAAGTATTAGTCTGTTTTTTATTTTTGGGGGTGTCTTCAAATTTTGGTACTTGAGTACTACTTTTAAGTTTCCTTTCAATATTTTCATGTGTTTCGATTTTACCTTTCTCTTCGTCTCTATAATATAATTTTACTATTAAACAGGCTACAACACAGATTATAGCAATGTTTATCAGTAATAATGTTGTTTTTAATAACATATTATCCTCTAAATATTTATTTGAATAAAAAAATAATTAAATCATTTTTAATTATATTATTATTAATATATATTATTTATTAAGATTAGTTATT
>JBJEIL010000140.1:0-5548 GCA_051876995.1 Methanobrevibacter sp.
AGACATCTTTTTAAGTTCAATCTCTTTTTCTATCATTTTAATAGAATTCTGGGATTGTTTAACTTTTCTCCATTGGAAGACAACAATGATTATAAGAATAGCAAAGATTAAAACTAAAATTAATATAAAAATCTGATTTGGTATAACCAAACTCTCCATTTTTGTTCCTCCACTATCAGTAATAAAAATATTTAACTATAATCATAGTATATAATTAAAACTATATAAAAATTATGAAAATAGTATTTAAATAATTAAACAAACAAACTAAATTCATAACAATTACTATTTAAATTAAAAATCGGGAGGATAAATATTATGATGGAATCTGACGAGTTAAATTCATATATTGAAGCAGGAAAAATAGCTTCTGATGTAAGAAATAGAGCTGTAAAACTTATTAAGAACGGAACTCCTATTATTGACTTAGTGGAATTTGTAGAAAATGAAATCCTAAAAACAGGAGCAGGCATTTCATTCCCATGTAATGTTAGTATAAATGAAGTTACAGCACATTATACATCTCCTTTTGGAGATGAGAACAAGATTGTTACAGGGGATTTAGTAAAACTAGATTTAGGAGCAGAAGTTAATGGATATATTTCCGATACAGCAGTCACTGTTATGGCTCCTGGAGACAATTTGGAAGAAGTATTTGATGAAGAAACATTAGAAAAAAATCAAAGAATTATTGATGCATCTGCTAGTGCTCTTGAAGCAGCTATCAGTACCGTTAGAGCTGGTGTAACACTTGGAGAAATTGGTCAGGCAATTGAAGATGCAATACATGAATATGAGTTAAATCCCGTTAGTAATTTAACTGGACATAGCCTGGAGCAATGGAATTTACATGCAGGACTTTCAGTACCTAATTTTAATAATGGAAGTACAACTAAACTAGAAGAGGGACAAGTAGTTGCAATAGAACCATTTGCAACTGAAGGTATTGGAATTGTAGATGATATGCCGGGTGCTTATATATTCTCATTTATGAAAGACAGACCATTTAGAATGAAACATGATCAGAAAGTTTTAAAATACATTGAAAACAATCATAGGGATCTACCATTCTCAGGTAGATGGTTAACAAAGGAATTTAATAGAAACAGATTACATGCCTCAATGAGAAATTTATCAAGGGCTATGGCAATTTACCCATACCATCCATTAAAAGAAAAAACTGGAGGATGGGTTTCACAGAAGGAACATACTATTATTGTTGAAGAAGACGGTTGTACAGTTACAACAATATAAATTTTGAGGTTAATCTAAAATTAGTCAAAATCATTTCTATATAAATATAGTAGAATATTATAATTTTTCAAAAAAAGTTTATGATTTTGGCTAAAAATATTTTATTTAAAAGAAGTTTTTTATTAAAAAAATTAGGTCATTAGGAGTACTTATTTAACTTCAACCACCAACTAAAATCGAAGTTATTAAAAAAAGGAAGAATTTTAGTAACTCCAATGACCTAAAAAATGTATATTACTTCCAAAAATTTAAGAACCAACAAATAAATTAATGGAAGACACATACTTACTTTATGGCTTTATTTTTTAAATTAAAGTTACATTTAACTTTAATTCCGTGTTTTGAAGCGACATTATTTAATTTATAGAAACCAAATAATTAACTTCTCATTTTTTTGAGTTAAACAACTCTTACAACCCATATTATAAAATTTATTGGATACCTAAGGAATAATGGAAAATATCCAATGAAAATTTTATAAACCCATATCCATTGAGTTTAAAAATTAGGGCACTAAAAATTCAAACCCAATAGAACACCTTTTTTTAAATTAAATATTAATTTAAAATCCCTACTTTTTAACTAAACACCAATATATAAATTTTTATTTAAACTTTCAAATAAATTAATTGCTGAATATGCTGCAAGTAAACTAGTTTTAGGATTAGATTTACAAGGTAAATTAGAAATTCTAGTAGAAAATTGACCAAAATCTCCTTTTACATCTATTTGATGAATATTTTGACTTATAGAAGGATCACTTATAATTTTAACATCAATATCCTTATTAGCTACCAAACTTAAAGAAACTGCAACATTCATATTTAATGGAAATTTTTTAATAGCTTCTGAAGCTTTACCTTCAAAAACAACTTTTTCAATATTTTCATTTTGATTTAAAGCTTTTGGTGGTTTTCTAGTAATCAAGGATATAGAATATAAATTACCAATTGAAGCAGATTTAATTCCATCTAAACCTATAACTGCACCAGAAGGAACATATATTTTAACGTTTTTCTTTTCTGCAACCTGAATTAAGTCCTCTCTAAAATTTTTATCCATTAATGAACCAACACTCATTATGATTAAAGATTTACCGCTGTTTACAATATTCAAACCATATTCTTTAATAGCTGAAGGTGATGCTGCTTCAAAGACAATATCAACTTTATTTAACATCCGATTGAAATCTTTAACAACAACCCCATTAACTAAGGAGGATAAACTCTTAGATTTATCTGAAAATTTATCAAAAAAATATTTTGGCTGAATATCCAAATTAGAATGAATAAGGTAATTTAGTATAAATGATGAAATATTTCCACAACCTAAAAAACCTAAAATCATAAAAAACCACCTTAAATAATACTAGTACCTCGATGATGATTAAATTTTAATTATATAATGTTTTTGACTTTATTATTAGATAATCAATGAAATAATGAATAAAGCTAATAATTAGCTTAATTCATTAAATCATTAAAGAGATGTAAACATTTGGTGAGAATAATTTAGAAGTCAAAACCTGTTAAACGAAAACCTCCATATTTAGATTTATATTTAATATTTAAACCAATAAGTAAAGGTGTAACTACCTCTATTAATTGTGCCTTTTCAAGAGCCCCTGCATCGATTACTTTAATACCAGGTATCTTCTCAATCAACTCTTTTGCAGTGTCTTTAGCTTCTTGATTATCACCTGCAATAATACAATCGCAGTCAATTGGTTCAGGAATATTTAAAAGTAAACTATTACTTATATTATTAAAAGCAGCAATGACTTTAACATCTTCACCCTCCAATATTGAAGCTGTT
Source organism: Methanobrevibacter sp. (assembly GCA_051876995.1). Taxonomy (GTDB): domain Archaea; phylum Methanobacteriota; class Methanobacteria; order Methanobacteriales; family Methanobacteriaceae; genus Methanarmilla. Next base: position 3,070 of record JBJEIL010000140.1, read on the forward strand.
CTTTCTGCAGCAGATCCTTCAGGTAATTTAAGAACCCTTGAAACCTTACCCCCAATAGCTGTTTCTAATGGAACTGTTGCATCTAAAAAGATCTTTCCTTTAACAAAAGGTTTGATTGTTTTTAATGTTGCACTTTGAGCTTGTAAAGGTACTGTCATAATAAGAATATCTCCTTCTTTTGCAGCATCCTCATTTGCCAAACCTTTAATATCAACATCATAATCTTTTAATTCATCAATTGTTTCCCCGACAACCTTTACTGCCTTTTCTTCTTTACGTGAACCAACAATTACAGATTCACCAGCAATAGCCAAACGCTTAGCAATACCTAAACCTTGAGGTCCAGTACCACCAATAATACTAATGATCATTAGAATTACCTCCATTTACTTGAAATTTATTTCCATTCAATCTGAAAAATCCGTCATCATCCTTTACTAATCTTTCAAAATCGCTTCTATGAATATATTTATTAATTTTTTTAATGACATTATATATAGTATTTCGACTATATCCTGTTTGCTCTGCAATATCTGCAACTGACATGACATACATATTGAAAATAATATAACTTAAAACACTTATAGGCATTTTAGAATTTTCAAAGAAAGTTCCACTAAAATCATTGAATGTATGATCACAGTCATTACATTTAAATTTGCGTATTTTACCCTGAGGATATCCTTTATCAATAAATCCTTTTTTATTTACATTAAAAGATTTACATCTAGGACAATAAACACCATTAGCCCAGCGAATAGATCTAAATATATCCATAAATAATGTTTCATATGAAAAACTATTCACAAATTTAATATCAAGATTTTTCTCATAATCCTTATTTATCATTTTAACCATCAAATGAAAATAAAAAATAATATTAGAAATTAAAAGATGAAGATTATTGAAATAATATTCAATAATCAACCTTTTCTATTTTTTTGGATAGAAACCACTTGGTTGCTCAGATAGATTAATCATTATATTTTTCATCTGTGTATAATGTTCCAATATAACCTTATGAGTTTCACGACCAATACCTGATTGTTTATAACCACCAAATGGAGCACCAGCAGGAATTGAATTATAAGTGTTTACCCACATACGACCTGTTTCAATAGCATTACATACACGAATAGCACGGTTAATATCTCTAGTCCAAACAGCACCACCTAAACCATATGAACTGTCATTAGCCATTTCAATTACATCTTCTTCATCCTTAAATGGAATGACAACAGCTACAGGTCCAAAAATTTCCTCCTGTGCTACTTTCATATCATTAGTAACATTGGTTAATAATGTAGGTTTAAAGAAACTACCTTCTGAAAGTGGTCCCTTTTTAAATCTTTCACCACCAACAGCAATTGTTGCACCTTCTTTTACACCATCTTGAACACATTTTTCAATTTTTTCAACTTGTTTCTCATTAATCTGAGAACCCATCTGGGTATCCTCTAACCATGGCATATTTACATTTATTTTACCAAATTGATCTACAGCTTCCTTAACAAATTTATCATAAATATCTTCTTGGACAAATACACGGGAACCTGCACAACATACTTGACCCTGGTTAAATAGAATACCTAATTGTAAACCGTCCATTGCCATATCCCATTTACAATCATCAAAGTAAATGTTAGCAGATTTACCTCCTAATTCTAAGGTTGATGGAATTAATCTTGATGCAGCACAGTTTGCTACATTACAACCTATTTCAGTAGAACCTGTAAATGCTAATTTTCTAAATCCTGGATGTTCTAACATGTATTGACCTGATTTTGAACCTTTACCAGTAATAACATTAAATACACCTTTAGGAATAACCTTTTCAGTCATCTTAGCAAATTCAAGAACACTTAAAGGAGTGGAACTTGATGGGTGGAATACAGTACAGCATCCTGCAGCAAGAACTGGAGCTAATTTCCAAGCAGCCATTAAGAATGGGAAATTCCAAGGAACAATTTGACCAACTACACCTATTGGCTCTCTTAATATTAAGCTTAAGGTATTATTGTCTAACATTGTTGCAGAACCTTCCTCAGCACGTACAGCACCAGCAAAGTAACGGAAGTGATCTGATGAAAATGGCATATCTATAGCCATATTCTCCCTAATTGGCTTACCATTATCAAGTGTTTCAATCATAGCTAACTTATCAGCATTGTCGTCAATAATATCTGCAACCTTAAGTAGAATTTCTTCTCTTTCAATAGGTTCAACAGCTTTCCAATCTGGAAATGCGGCATTAGCAGCATCAACTGCCTCATCTACATCTGCGTTAGTAGCTTCAGCACATGTAGCTAATTTTTCACCATTTGCAGGACAAAAAGTTTCAAAGGTTGAACCGTCTGATGCATCCTTCCATTGTCCATTTATATATAATTGATATTTTTCCTGTGCAGGGTTATTAGGAATCTTTTCCATATTATTACCTCTTTATCTCATTTATTTTTTTATCTAGAAATCAATCTCA
>JBJEIL010000141.1:0-25816 GCA_051876995.1 Methanobrevibacter sp.
ATGCGGAAGCACGTCTTCTCTTCCCTCATTTTTTTAATTAAATCCCCATAACCAACAAATAACTCTGCTTCCATAGGTATGCCTATATCACATGTAACCAGATTACCTACCTTATCTTCCCCTGCTATTTTAACACCTGTTTTAATCCTATGGAAAGTAATTGTATAATCAGGTATAAATGCAATGTCAGATACCTCCCCAGTTAAAGGATCTAAACCAGAAGGTACATCAACAGCAACCTTAAGATTGCCTACTCCATTCATTATTTCAATGGCTTTTCTTGCCTTAGGTCTAAGTTTACCTTTAATACCTGTACCTAAGATACCGTCCACTATAACATATTCACCATGAAATTCAATATTATCAAAGTCGGAAAGATCATTAATATAATTAATTGATAGACGGGAAATTCTAGGTACCATACTTAATAAAACATCAAAATTAGCCTTGGCATCCTTAGATTTAATATTATCTGCAGCATATAATGAATAGACTTCAACTGTAAAACCTCTATTTAAAAGATAACGTGCTGCAACAAAACAATCACCACCATTGCCTCCAGAGCCAGTGAATAATGCCACCTTGACCGGATGTGAAAATTTATATGTGATTATCTTTGAGATTTCATCTGATAATGATTTACCTGCAGATTCCATTAAACATAACCTGCTTAAACCTAAACATTCACAATTTAAATCTGTCGCATTCATATCAATTGGATCCATAATAACACCTGAAAAATAAATTTATTTAAAACAAAAAATTAATCCTCATTTGACTTATATAAATAATTAATAGAAATATATATTATTAGAATATTAAATATTTTAATATATTAAATGTAAAAAACATCAGAAAAAAAATAAAGTTTAGGTGTTTAAATTTGAGTTTAGAAAATAATAATGAGAATTTCACCATAATCCGTGAAAATCTTACAATTACCGGAATATTAATAATAATCATATTATTTACCTATGGTATAATAGGCTCAATGTTAATCATGCACTTAAATCTTGTAGATTCTATTTATTTTACAATAATAACAATTGCAACTGTAGGATATGGTGATATTTCTCCAGTGACCCCCCTACAGAAAATATTTGTTATTACCTTAGCTTTAACAGGTATAGGGCTTATTGCTTATATATTTAGTGCTATTATAGAAAATGTTTCAATGAAGATTGATAGACTTAGAAGTGGTTCAAAGATGAAAAGAAAATTAGAAAGTATGGAAGACCACTATGTTTTATGTGGATATGGACGTGTAGGCTCCGTTGTTTTAAAAGAACTTATTCAAAGGAAACAAAAAGTGATAGTAGTAGATAATAATAAAGAGAAAATTGAAAAATTAAATGAGGATGAAGCAATACAATCCAACGATAATGTTTTAACATTGTATGGAGATGCAACTGATTTGGACATAATGAAAAAGTTTAGAATTAAACATTCTAATGGATTGATTCTAACAACAGGTAGTGATGTGAATAATTTATTTATTGTATTGAGTATTAAAGAAGAATCTCCAGAGACATGGATTGTATCAAGAGCAAGTAAACAAGAGAATATCCAAAGATTATATAATGCTGGTGCAAATAAGGTTATTTCTCCAGAATTCACTGGAGGGGTTGAACTTTTCCTCGCATCTGTTAAACCTCATCTTGTAAGAATCACATATACATTAAACCCTGAAAATATTAAAAATGAAATAGAGATCATCCTAAATCATGGATGTACAATTGAAAGTATAGAATACCATTTTCAAGGAATAAAAAAACCTTTTACAAGAGATGTTGGTTTCAAAACCACAGAAGATGTTGAGGAATATTGGAAAGAAAACCATATAGAAAATTCAAACAATTCACTAACACAATTATTTAGGGTTAATGAAGCAATAGAATCTCATTTAATTAGTGGCCCAAGCCAAAAAACTATAGATGAAGTCATTAAAAAATTAAAAGATAATAATTCTCTTATTGGAGTTAATATGACTGATGAGGAAATATTTGTCTACAATAATCAAAGGGTAAATGAGATATTATCCCAGGAATAACTTTAAAAAAAAAACAAACAATTATAAGATTATCTCTAAATTTAATAATTACATATTAAGGATTCCTATTAAAATTAAATTTATTCCATCTCTATTTATCCTTAATATAATTATAATTATAATTAACTAAACTATTTTTAATAAAATTAGTATTCAATATAAAGTAAATTTAAAAATCAATGAACTACTTCTAAATAAAACACGATAAAAAAGAGCAATTTATAAATTAAATAAAAGCCAAATAGCTAGTAAAAATTCAAAAAAAAGCAGTAATATAAAATAAAATAGTTATTAAAATAACTATTTTATAATTCTTTTAAATGGAAATGGTATGGACCTAAATCTCCACCATAGTTACCAGCACCAATTCTTAAAACACCGGAAACTTGGCAAGCAGCTTCAATACCTGCTTTCATAGCAGCGCTTACAGATTCTTCATCAAGACCATCAATAACGATTTCCATCATACCAAATACATTATCTGGTAATTCTGTTTCTACTTTATCTTTTAAAGTTACACAAACTTTTTCATTGGTAGATGCATTCATAAATTTGTATTTAGAACCAACTTTAGAACCAGAAGCAACCATACCACCTGGGAATGGAGTGATTACACCAGGTACGGATTTAATAGCATCAGCAGCAGCTTCAGCAGCAGTTACAGCTGAAAGTTGACTATCTGCCATGATAAAGAAGTTTCCTCCAGCTACTCCTTCTTTCCATCCCATAGTATCTTCTACTAAGAAATCTCCAGACATGATAGGAATACTTTGCATTTTTCTTCCATTTACTTCTACTTCGGTTTCATATCCGTCACCAAAGAATCTAAGTTTGTTTCCAGTTTTGAAACTTTCTTCAGAATCAAGTGCATTAAATGCTGCTGCAGTAGGAGCAGTTAAAACACATTGACCAATCCTTTCCATAAGTTCATTATCTAATGATTTTTTAGACATGTGACAAATCATTATTGCAAAACCAGGTCTTCCGTCAGGAGTTTCTGTTGGAGGTACATAATGATCAATACCTGCTTCAGCAGGACAACCAATAACAGAAGTTCCATAACCTGTTGCTTCAGTAGCTGCAATCTCAGCTAAATGTTTAGTTGCAGCAGTAATAATCATTCTTGAAACTTTTATTCCGAAACCTTCAGCGAAAGTATCAACTATTTCTACACCATTATTTTCCATTATTTCACCTAAAATTAATTTAAGATAATATAATCTTATACATTTTAATTTATTTAAATAATAAAATAAAGTTTTCTATTTAATATTTATAAAAATTATAAAGTAAATCTAATGGATTTATTTAAATTAAAAAATTAAAAAAGAGCATTATTATTAAAATCAAGAAAAAAATCAATTAAAAAAAAATAGAAATAAACTAGATATTTAAGAAATTCTAAAATTAATAAAAATCAAGCAAAAAAATATAAATAGAATAACTATTTAAAAAATTCAAAAATTAATGGAAAATAGGTGAATAATAAAAAAAACTGATTAAAATTTAATAAAGTCATTTAGTCATTTTATTCAATTTTTTAATATTATCAACTGCATCATCAAATTCTTTTGTATTGTCCTTCCCATTATCTTTAGGACCAGTTATATTTTCCAAAACATTTACTCCATAATAAGGAATAGTGAGTAAGCCTAAAAATGTAGTCATCCAATAGGATATTAACCTTTCAATAACCGTTGCTGCAGCACTGATTCCGGATGGTATTCCTGCACTTGCAAAGAATAATATCATGGTACCGTCTATAAGTCCAATTCCCCCTGGTAAAAATGGAATAAAACCGACTAATACAGATATAATAAATACCTCAGCAATAACAATTGGAGAAACCGGATAACCAAATGCCATAAAAATTAAAACTACACGGGAAATCTCAACTACCCATATTAAAAAAGATACAGGCAATGCATAATACATAAGATCTCTATCAGATAACATTACCTTCATAGTTTCTTGAAAACCATTAACCGCACTTACAAGCCTCTTTTCCCTTTGCTCAGTATCTTTCTTAGAAAATTTATGAAGTAACCATACAAGGCCACCAATTACTTTCTGTCCAAAACCTTCATTTATAGACATATAAACGATAGCGGCAACTGCCAAAATAACTGCAACAACTGCTATAATCAAAATAGCTATAATAGTTAAATCTAAATTGAAATTTAAAATAACAGAAATTATAGTGAGAATTGCAAGTACAATAAAAGGAAATGTATCCATAGCCCTATCAGCAATTACCGTTGCAAAAGTCTCTTCAAAAGGAATATTAACTTCCTTAGTTAAAACATAAGCCCTTACAGGCTCTCCCCCACCACGTCCACTAGGAGTAATATTGTTTACTGAAAGACTTAACATGACCATAGGCAATAATTTCCATAGACTGACCTTAATATCTGCAAGACCATTAATAATATACCATCTTAATGTAAATAAGAAATAAACTACAAATTCCAATAATATAGCAAGTAAAACATACCATAAATTAGCTGCAGATAAAGCATACACAATTTGGTCAATACCAATGAAGTATAACATGATTACCATGATTATTAAACCAAATATAATAAGCAATGAAGTTTTATGTTTCATCATATCCCTTTTTATAAAAAAGTCCATTATAAAGAATAATTAAATTCTTAAAAATCCATAAATTAGTTTTAGTTTATATTTATTAAAATATATATAAATAATTTATTTAACAAAATATAAATGTTAAATTACCAAATCATATTCTAAGGGATATTTTATTATACATAGTTTGAGAAGTTATAATAATGAAATTTGTAAACAAGAAAGACATAAAGATCATAAGCCATTATCTTGGAAGGGTAATGCAAGCATTAGGTGTGGCATTTTTAGTTCCAATTATTATTTCCATTCTCTACTTAGAAACCAACTGTATAATAGGTTTTGCAATAACAAGTGCTTTATCATTAATAATAGGAACCTCACTTAATAAAGCATTTAAAGATACCGACAATATTAGGTTAAAACATGCAATGGCTGTTTCCGCACTTGCTTGGCTATGGGCCAGTATTTTAGGTGCAATTGCAATGAAGCTTATTTTAAACTTCCCATTGATTAATGGTTTATTTGAAAACATGTCAACCTGGACAGGTACAGGACTTACAATGTTTACAAATGTTGAGGTTTTACCTAAATCAATACTGTTTTTAAGAAGTTTTGAGGGATGGCTTGGAGGTTTAGGAGTTGTAATTATTGGAATAGGAGTACTTATACGTTCTGGTACTGCAGCGGCTAAACTTTATAAATCCGAAGCTAGAGACGAAAGGATTAAACCTAGTATTGTTAACACAATGCAAAAAACCATCGAAATATATGTGATTTATACTATTTTTGGAGTTGTATTATATCTTTTAGCAGGATTACCCCCATTTGATGCGATTAACCTTTGTTTTGCAATGATCTGTACAGGCGGAATGTCAATAAAAAATGCAAACATAGGATTTTACAACAATGAAATCATATATATTATAAGTATGGTCATAATGATTCTTGGAAGTATAAGTTTTCCGGTTCATTATAAAGTATTTAAAACAAAAGGAAAAGCTATTCTTGATGATGTTCAATTTAAAGTTATTATATTACTAATAGTAATCTGTACAACGCTTATATTCTTCTTATGCAAGATTCTTCCAACAGATGCATTATTCATGGTAATATCTGCAACAACCTCAACAGGTGCAAATTCCATATCCCCAAATCAGATGATGGGATGGAACAGTGTTGGGATTATTATATTATTACTTTTAATGTTCATAGGAGGTTCAAGTGGATCTACATCAGGTGGTATTAAAGTGATACGTATACTAACTACAATTAAAGGTTTTGAAAAAACCATTATGGAAATCTTATCCCCTGAAGGTAGAATCTTTAAATTGAAAATACAGAACAAAGAAATAACTGATAGAAACGTTAAAGAATCAAGTTCTTATATAGTAATTGCTGCAACATTAATTTTAATAAGTTGGATAATCCTTATTGCAAATGGATACAATGGATTAGATAGTTTATTTGATGTGATATCTGCATGTGGTAATAGCGGATTGAGCTCAGGAGTTACAGGCCCAAGTATGCCTACAATAGTAAAACTAACCCTTATATTTGATATGTGGCTTGGAAGATTAGAAATTATACCTGTATTAGTAATGTTAAGAGGAGCATTAGAACTATTTAAACCAAGCAAAAAACAAAGACGATTCATCAACAACACTATTAGTAAAATTAATCCATATTCTAGAAAGATATAATTAATTTTACAAATTAACTTTTTTTATTATAAAATGAATAAAAATTAAAGCACTAACCATGTTTAATTATAGAATTGGTTTATTATCTTGTAATTTATTTAAATTTAAATGATTTCATCTTATAATTTCTAAAAACAATAGAAAAACACTTTTTTAAACATTATAATATATAAAAAATAGTATCATAAAATAGTTTTATTTAAAATCATGAAATTGTAAAAAAAATATAAATTGAAATTATTTAGAATAATTTTTGTTTAAAATATTATAGAAATGTAAAATAATGAAAATTATTGTTGTAATTTAAATTTAATAAAATTATTACTTTTATTTTAAAAATGATGAAAAATAGAATATTTGACTTTATTCAAATTTCTTTTCTGTTTTCTTTAATGCATCTCTTTTTACAAGAATAGATATTTTTTCCCCTTTAGTTAAAATATCATCCTGTTTTGGGATTTCCAATCTTCCATTCTCATATGTTGCAATGATAATATAATCATCATCTGGAGAGACTTCATAGATTTGTTTACCGATTATTTTATTGTTTGTAATAATCATATCTAATATTTCAGCATCTCCCTGACCAAATGCCGTTAAATCTGCAACATTAGGCCGGGTAATAATCTTTTCAAGATAACCTGCAGCTGTTCTTTCAGGGTTAATTACCTCATCAATTCCTACTTTTTTAAATGCCTCTTCGTGATCTGTATTACTTACACGTGCTATAATTTTAGGAATTCCATATTCTCTTACTAATATGCAGCTTAACAGATTTGTCTCATCATTACCTGTTGTTGCAACAAAGAAATCTGCATCCTGAATATTCGCCTCTTCTAATATTTTTGTGTCAGTTCCACTTCCACAAATCACTAATGCGTCTAATTCAACTGATGCATTATTGGATAATACTTCATTATTTTCAATAAGTGTAATATCATATCCATCTTCAATAAGCAAAGATGCTAAGGAAAGACCTACACGTCCTCCTCCCATAATAACAGCATACATTAAACCACCCTGTATTAATTATTTATTATCTATTAAAATGATAATTAAAATTTAATAGTTTATTGATAAATATTATTCTATTTATATTTATGATATAAATAATTTTTATTAAATTTTTTTCCAAAAACGGTGATTTATTTAATTAGATTTATTGTTTTGTTAAAACCAGGTTCTAATTGAAATTAGATAAAATATCTTTATTTCTATATTCTATGTAATCTTTGTCTCTTTATTTTAGTTTATGATTTTAATATTAATTTTAGTTTTAATTTAACGGATTAAAAATTAAATCTGTAGTATCTGTTCTATCATAGATTATATGGTTTAATATTAATTTAGTTTTAATTAATTTAACAGATTAAAAATTAGAATTATAACTAAAACAAGGAAAATACTAACGGATTTAAAAGTAGAATTTAATATTATCAGAAATAGACAACAAAGACCTGAATAGAACTATAACATAAGAACATATATTAAAAAAAGTTTTTATATAAAAGTGGGGTCACAGGGATTTGAACCCCGATCCTAGGATTTCTCTTGTCTCAGTACTCCAATTGATCATCATTCTGTATCAATTAATACTGTCAGACTACGCGTTAATTTTCTTCAAAGACAACTGGAGTCCCAGATGATGCCAGGTTACACTATAACCCCATATGAAAAAATATATGAAAAAATATATAATAAAATATATTACAACAATAAATGGTTTGTACAATATTATATTTAAATGTTTTTGTAAAATTTAAATTATTCAAATTTAACCTGTTTATCGATATGGGTTATCTCATCTATTTCCAAACCAAACTCAAGAGCATAATTTTTTTCTACCTTATAATTATTGCTTTTAGTTCTTTGAATATTCTCTGGACTCAAAAACAGCCACTTAGTATATTTAAATTTCACACCTAAATAAGGACTTGCTCCGAATATATTGGAAAATTCTTCCAATGCTTCAATTTGAGGACTATCTACATATATCTTATCTTTAACCGTGGTTTTAACCTCAATTGCAAGATAAATCTTACCGTTTCCAGCAACAACATCAGGTAAGGGTTTCTTTGTAGCACCACCTGATGCTGGAGCCCTCATTGCCGCAAAATTTCTATCCCACAATTTATGTACCAAATCTCTTTCTTCTGCAGAACCTTTCTTAGGCATACTATAACCAAATAAATTTAATTATGAAATAATATATTTTTCAAATTTAAAAACCTTTAAAATTTTTAAACAATACTCAAAAAATAACAAGATAACCTATAAAGTAAAATATCAAAAAAAGCAATTTTAATCATGGGGCCGGGGCCGAGATTTGAACCCGAGTCGCAGGATCCACAGTCCCGTAGGATGACCGCCTACCCTACCCCGGCATTGAAAAAATAAATATATATTAAAGTTAGATTAATGCGGGAGCAGGGATTCGAACCCTGGTAGACCTGCGTCAACAGGTCCTAAGCCTGTCCCCTTTGGCCGCTCGGGCACCCCCGCTTCGGAATAAGAAGACAATCCCTTAAAAAATCAACTAAAATAAAAATGCTCCGTTCGGGATTCGAACCCGAGTCTCCGGCTCGAAAGGCCAGAATGATTGGCCGGACTACACCAACGGAGCATACGAATAAAAACATAGTAAAGAAATTGTAATGGGCCCAATGGGGTTCGAACCCATGACCTTCCGGTTATGAGCCGGACGCTCTACCTGGCTAAGCTATGGGCCCATAAGCGCCATCGACAGGGCTCGAACCTGTGACCAATCGGTTAACAGCCGAACGCTCTACCTACTGAGCTACGATGGCATATAAAAAACCCAGCTCAACCAAGTATTTTACAAACACCAGGTTTTTAATAAAACCCATGTTTAAAATTACAATAACTTTAAACAGCATTATTATATTTGTTAAGATAGTATATAAAGCTTTCGTTTTTCACAAAGAATTTTTGAGAAAATGAAATCAATAATACTATATTAACATTAGAAATCATAGTATTTAAATGTTATTATATTTATTTGAAAATAAGTATATTTATTAAATACATTGATAATATTATAAATTAATATTATAAATCCTAAATTTAATGATAATATGAATCAGATCGATAGTGCGGAAATATTAAAACAAGTCAATAAAGCCAATAAAATCACTTCGGATAATCATCCTAACAAGATTAGTCTTGAAAGGGCAATATTTTTATCTTGGTATTGCGATAAAGGAGACTGTGCATTCTGTTATATGAGTACACAGAAGGACAAAATTAGAGATCCTACAAAGGCTAAAAGAAGAATTCCCAATATTCTAGCTGAAGCAGAAATGTGTAAAAGATTAGATTGGAATATTGAATTTTTATCTGGAGGATATAAAAGTTTTAGAACTTCAGAAATTAAAGACATTGCATGTAGAATCAAAGATATTACAGGAAATGGTGTTTGGTTAAATACAGGCATTACCAAGGAATTAGAAGAATATGGTAATGAGGTTATCGGAATAACCGGTGCTGTAGAGGTAGCCAACCCAACATTACATAATAAGATATGTCCAAGTAAACCATTAAACGACATTAGTCAGATGTTAGATAAATCTAAAGATTTAGGATTTAAAAGAGCGATAACTATTATCCTAGGATTAGGAGAAAGTTTAGAAGATATTGATTATTTAATAGATTATATAAAAGACCACCATATTGACAGGGTAATATTCTACTCATTAAACCCCCATAAAGAAACAATTTATGCAAACGAATCACAACCAGCATCATTATACTATGCCGCAGTTGTATCAAAAATTAGGATTACCTTTCCAAAAATCGAGATTATCTGTGGAACCTGGATTGATAATTTAGCCAATATTGGAATTTTAATATTAAGTGGAGCTAACGGAGTTACTAAATTTCCATTATTTAAAATGTTTGGAACAAAATATGGTAAGAGAGTAGAAGAAGAAATCAAATGGTCAGGTAGAGAAATAAAAGGTACATTTACCGATAAAACTAAATTAGGTAAAGATAAAAGCGATTATGATGAGAAATTAAACAAATATATTAGAAGATATATTAAGGAATCACTTAAAAATAAATATTAATTTTAAACCTTCAAACTATTTTTTTAAATAAATATATTTATTAATAAAATAAAATAAAAATTACATCAATATGAAAAAATTATTATTATATTTTTTCTAATTTTTTAATCTAAATTAATTATTAAAATTCCAAAAAATTATTGGAGGAATTATTATTGAAATGAAATGTGGACTTGAAATTCACGTACAACTTGAAACTAAATCAAAGTTATTCTGTAATTGCCCTACAAATTATAAAGAGGCACCGGCAAATACTAATATTTGCCCTGTTTGTTTAAATCAGCCAGGAGCTAAACCATTTCCTACAAATGAAAAAGCTTTAGAAAATGCGTTAATGATTTCATTAATGTTAAATTGTAAAATTGAAAAAGGAACAGCTTATTTCATGAGAAAACATTATGATTATCCGGATTTACCTTCAGGATACCAAAGAACATCTATTCCAATTGGTTATGAAGGAGAGTTAAATGGTGTAAGAATAAGGGAAATACACATGGAAGAGGATCCTGGTCAATACAAACCAGATAAAGGTGTGGTAGATTTTAACCGTTCAGGAATACCTTTAATCGAAATTGTTACAGAGCCAGATATGCACTCTCCAGAGGAAGCACGTAACTTCTTAAATCAATTAATAAGAGTATTAGAATATAGTGGTGGAGCTCGTGGTGAAGGTACTATGAGAGCTGATGTAAACGTTTCCATTGAAGGTGGAAACAGGGTTGAGATGAAAAACATTAATTCCATTAAAGGCGCATATAAAGCATTGAAATTTGAAGTAGTAAGACAAAAAAATCTTATGAAAAGAGGAATTGAGATTAAACAAGAGACTAGAGCTTATCTTGAATCTCAAATGATCACTGTATCCATGAGATCAAAAGAGAATGCAGACGATTATAGATTTATTCCAGACCCGGATTTACCACCAATGAAAATCTATGATAATCAAATAGAGGAGATTAAAGAAACAATGCCTGAGGCTCCTCATAATAAAGCTAGAAGATTTGAAGAGGAATATGGATTAGATAAAGAAACTGCTAAAGTTTTAACCTCAGAATTAGATTTAGCTGATGCATTTGAGGAAGTGGCTAAAGAAGTTGATCCTGTATTTGCTGGAAATTGGATGAGGGAAGAACTTAAAAGGGTTTTAACCTACAATAAATTTGATTTTACTGAAAGTGGAATTAGTACTGCAGATATTGTTGAAATCATTAATTTACTCCAAAACAAGGAAATCACCACAAAAGCAGGTCAAAGAATTGTAGAACAAATGCCAAATAATGAAAAATCACCAAAAGAAATTGGTGAGGAATTAGGTTTAATTGGTATTGTTGAAGAGGATGCAGTTGTAAACGCTGCAAAACAAGCAATTGATGAGAACCCTAAAGCTGTAAATGATTATAAAGAAGGTCAAAAGAATTCTATTAATTTCTTAGTAGGTCAAGTTATGAGACTTACCAAAGGTAAAGCTGACCCTGGCGAAACTGTAAAAATCTTAAAAGATTTAATAGAATAAATAGGTGGGTTTCATGTCAAAAAAAGCTTTAGTAAAAGATTATATGACACGAAACGTTATAAGTGTTAAATCTAACACTAAATGTGCTGATGTTATTCAAACAATGAAAGATACAGGTCACGACGGTTTCCCGGTAGTAAATGGAGAAGGTAACATTGTTGGAATAGTTACCACCTTCGATTTACTCTTAAAAGATTGGAAAGAAACAGTTGATGAAATAATGTCCAAGGACGTAGTCATCGCAAGAGAAGATATGGCCCTAAATGATGCATCCAGAGTTATGTTTAGACAAGGAATCTCTCGCATGCCTGTTGTCAATAAAGAAGGAAAACTAAGTGGATTCTTAACAAACACCGATATAGTAAGATCACATATTGAAAGATCCACACCTTCCAAGGTCAATTATTTTAAAAATACTTTGGAACAACTATATGATACAAAAGCGAAGGTCATTCAGGAAAAGGTTCCGGTTGATAAGATTAGACCTACCCAGGATAGGATTTATGCTGATGAATTAGACGGAAGAATATATGAACTTAAAAGAGGTTTAGCTGAGCCTGCAATTGTAGTTCATACTGGAGACCGTTGGATTTTAATTGATGGACATCATAGAGCTGTAGCCTCAGTTAAGCTTGGTTGTAAAAACATTGATTCCTATGTTATTGAATTGAAAAAAGACATTAAATTAGGTGTGGAGAAGACAGCAGACAAATCCGGAATATATACACTTGATGACATACATATAATTGACGATGATCAACATCCATTAATTGCAATCACTGAAAGTATTAAAAAAAGCAAAGAGAAAAAGATTGTTGGTAAAAAAATCAATGAAGATGAAATGAGAAGGCATTTACATGACTGATGATAAAATCGTAAGAGAAGTTTATGAAGTATTAGAAAGTCGTAGAGACAATCCAATCGACTCTTATACTTCAAACATTATGAAAGATAGCGACAAAAAAGCAGAAGACAAAATATTGGAAAAGGTTGCTGAAGAATGTGGAGAATTCATATTAGCTTCAAAAAATGATGAAAACTTAGTTTGGGAAGCAACTGACTTAATATTTCACACAATGTTACTACTTGTCTACAAAGGTGTAGAATTCGATGAAATTTTAGACGAATTTGCAAGACGTAGACATTAAAACTATTCTTATATCTTTTTTATTTATCCTTTTTAAAAAAATCTAACTTTATTTAAAAACTAATAATTTAATCAATATTTTAAAAGAACTTGGTAAAACTCCAATTAATTTGAAGAAATTAAAAATTTAATCTAAATTACATTTAAAAAAAAAAATATTACAATGTAACATATTTTAAATAAAAGATTTTAGAATCTTATCAAATCCCAATAATCTTAAATATATATTATAAAAAAATCTTGTTTTAAAAAAAAAGTTAAAATAATTATGTAGAAAAAATAGCTAAAAAACAGTTTAAACATTATTAGATGGAAAAACGTATTCCATTGAATAGGTATCTTTTTCTACACGACCTAATTTAAATGATTTTTTATCAAATATTTTAAATCCCATAGATTCATATAATTTAAATGCCTTATTATTTTTTAAATCAACATCTAGAACAACTCTTTTGAAACCTTGCTCTTTAGCCTCTTCAATGATATGTTGCATTATAGACTTACCGATACCTTGACATCTTTCACTGGTTTTGGTTGCGATTTCCGCTAGATAGTAATCATCTTCATTGATATGGGATAAAGTTCTTTTATCAACAAATTTTACCAAAGTAAGACCAAATGCCTGCATTAATTTTAATTTTTTGAAATAGAATAAAGCATCATCTAAAAAATTAAAGTTTTCACCTTTAGATACAAGTACAATACCTAATAATTTAGAAGGAATATCCTTATGATAGATTACATAGAAATTAAACTTAGAATCGCAGTCAGGATTTTGGCGATCATATTCATATTTAGCAAGTAATTTCTTTTCGATGGCATTTATTGCATCTTCTTTACTCCGAAATATCCTTCTAAATACTCTCATATCCACATCAAAAACCAATTCTGCAACCTGACGTGAATTATGTATATTAGGATTAAATTCTTCAAAAATCATATGGAATCACTAATTTTTTTCAAATTTTAAAACAATACATAAGTATTACTAAAGATCAATTAATAAAAAAATATTATTAAAAAATAAGATTAACCTTATATTTAAAGCTTACTAAACCATGATTTTTAGTTATACCTAAATTAGATGAAATAATCGTTATTCAGGATAATAAATTAAACCACACTATTTTAAGATAAAACCGAAATTCTAAAAGACATATATTAAATCGGATATAAAATAATTTAGTTAAGAATTCAATTTTCAAATGTTTGTAAAATAGTAATTACATTTACAGCAGCACCAAAACCATTATCAATATTCACTACAGAGATTCCAGGAGCACAGGACTGTAACATTGAATCAAGAGCAGTCCTTCCACCAAATCCAACACCATAACCAATGGACGTAGGAACTGCAATAATTGGAATATCCACCAATCCTGCTATAACTGAAGGTAATGCACCCTCCATACCTGCACATATAATTAAAATCTTAACATTCTCCTCCATCATATGGGCAATCTGTGGAAACAGTCTATGAATTCCGGCAACACCTACATCATAAGAACTTAATACATCAATACCGCTTTCTTCCAAAATGACTTTTGCCTCCTCAGCAACAGGTATATCAGAGGTTCCAGCAGTAATAATACCAACCCTACTCTTAAATTTAGGTTGGATATCCTCAGTTTTTTTATTAGAAATAATTAAGATTCTTGCTTTTTTATTATAGAATAAATTATAATCCTTGTTTAAAAATGAGATATCCCCTTTTAATTGGGTATACCTGTCACTACTTAATCTTGTAATAAGTAGAGTTGAATCAATTTTTGAATCTTCATAATAACCGGTTATAATAGATAAAAGATCATCATAGTCTTTAGTCTCAGCAAGAATAGCCTCGGGAAAACCTGTTCTAACCTGTCTTTTAGTATCAATCTTAGCAATATTATCTATCTCAAGAATATTGTTAGATTTAATAAGATTTTCTGCCTCTTCTAAACCTATTTTTCCCTTTTTAAAATCTTCTAAAATTTCCTTCATATTATCATCTTAAAATAAATAGCTGTTTTTTTAAAAAAAAAATATTATTAAAATTAATCTTTTATATAATATTAATTATTAAGTTATTTAAAACATTTTAAAATAAAAACCACATTCAAAAATATAAAGTTTTTTGGTTGAAATCTGAAAACATAATAAAATATTTTTAAAGATTAAAAGAATATATAATAATAATTAAATGAATCTTATTTTCTAAAAATTTTTAAACTGTGATATAATGAATACAAGTAAAGTTTTAGTTTCCGGAATAGTTCAGGGGGTAGGTTTTAGACCTACAGTATATAGGATTGCTAAAAAGCTATCTCTTAGGGGAAGTATTAGAAATCTTGGAAATATTGTAGAAATTATATTACAAGGAAATAAAGAAAACATACTTGATTTTGAAGAAACACTATATGAAGAGCTTCCCCCAATAGCTAAAATTGAGAATTTTAATTTTAAATGGATAAAAACAAATAAAAAATATGAGGAATTTACAATTCTAGAAAGTGCCGATGCTTATAACGGTAATTCAGTTATACCTGCAGATGTAGGTATTTGCGATAGATGTTTAGCAGAAATTACCGATCCCAATAATAGACGTTATAGATACCCGTTTAATGCATGTTGTGACTGTGGACCACGTTTTACAGTTATTGAATCAGTACCCTATGATAGGGATAAAACAAGTATGGATGATTTTCCACTATGTGATGAATGTAATAGGGAATATACAAACCCCCTAGATAGACGTTATCATGCTGAGGCAATGTGTTGCAGTAAATGCGGGCCTTCACTTAGATTATATGATTCAAACAAAGAACATATTAAATCAGATGACCCTATTAAAGAAACTGTAAGATTATTGGAAGAGGGAAATATAATAGCATTGAAAGGTATAGGTGGAACCCATCTTGTATCTAAAGTTACAGATGAGGATGTGGTTTTAAAATTAAGAAATAGGCTTAATAGACCAGCCCAGGCATTTGCTGTAATGAGTCATAATGTAGAAACAGCTAGAACATATGCAGAAATTAGTGATTTAGAAGAGGAAAGTCTTAAATCCAGACAAAGACCGATTGTAGTGTGTAAAAAAAGCAAAGATTATTATTTTGCAAATTCTGTTGCACCTGAACTTCACACAATTGGAATAATGTTACCATATGCCCCATTACATCATCTATTATTTATTGAAAATGAAAAAATCAACGGAGATCCGGCATATATAATGACATCTGCAAATATACCTGGAGAGCCTATGATGATTAAAAACGAGAACATTCTAAATGATCTTGAAGGCATTTATGATTATGCGTTAATACATAATAGAAGGATCATCAATAGATGCGATGATTCTGTAATAAAGTACAGAAACAATAGGTTATCATTTTTACGCCGTTCACGAGGTTATACTCCGGAACCTTATGAAATAGCTCCTTCAATCATAAGATTAAATGAAAATATAAAGGACAGTAAAATTTTGGCATTAGGTCCTGAACTTGATGTGACATTTACAATATTAAATAATGGTCTTGGATATGTTTCACAGCATATTGGAAATACTAATAAGTTTAAAACATATGAATTCCTACAAGATGCAATTAAGCATATGATGGAGATTACAAAAACCAAAGACTTTGATTTAATAGCATGTGATATGCATCCCCAATTCTTTACAACAAAACTTGCAAAGGAATATTCAAAAGAATATAATGCAGAACTTATACAGGTTCAGCACCATCATGCACATGGAATAAATCTATTAAATGATAATGATCTTGATGAATTAGTATTTATTGCAGCTGATGGTGTAGGTTATGGAGACGATAAAACTGCTTGGGGTGGTGAAATCCTATATACCAATGTTAAAGATTGTGAAAGATTAGGTTCCCTAAGTCCGCAAAAAATGCCTGGTGGAGATCTATGTACGAAATATCCTGCACGTATGTTAATGTCAATATTACTCAACAATGATGAATATACCCCGGAGGACGTCTTAAAGATAATGAAAGAGAACTACTCCAACTATTTCAAATATGGCGATAAAGAGATTGACCTTGTTTTAAAACAATTGGAATCCGATTTAAATGTGGGCATTTCATCCAGTACTGGAAGGGTTCTTGATTCTGTATCCACTGCATTGGGAATCTGTGGATCCCGCTCTTATGAAGGGGAAGCATCAATGAAACTTGAGGCAGTGGCATATGGTGCAAATAGAGATCTTGAAATTCCATACGCAATTGAAAGAATTGATGGAAGATACCAGGTAAACACTAGCAACATATTAAAATCCGTTATTGATTTAAAGAATAAAGGGGAAAATATTAAAGAAATAGCTTCTGCGGCACAAAGGGCAATAGCATCCGGTTTATCTGAAATAGCAATCAAAGCAGCAGAAGATAAAAATATTGAAAACATAGGTGCAACTGGTGGAGTATTATATAATGAAGAGATTACACTCACATGTAGAAATATTATAGAGAGTAACGGATACAATTTCATACAACATACCAATTCCTGTTGTGGGGATGGTTCAGTATCTCTTGGACAGGCAATTGTTGCAGGTCAATACTTAAATTAAATTATATCATTAATAATTTTTAATAAGAAAAATAGCTAAATTGAAAAACAAATTCTAAAACCAATAAATTTTCTAACTTAAAACAGAATCGATTTTAGAAAATAAATACTAAAAAATAATACCTCTTAATAAAAGAATAGCTAAATTGAAAAACGAAATCTAAAATCAATAAATTCTCTAATTTAAAAAAAATAAAAAAAGGAAATGAAAAAATCTAGAAAATTAGATTAAATCATTATAAAAACAATGAAAAGAATTAATATTCCTTATGCTCTTTTTCTTTTCTTTCTTTGAAAGTACGTTCTAAAATATACTCGGCTCTTTCAAGCAAGTTTTTATATAAACGTATTTGACCTTCTAATTCTCTTACTGCCTCATAATGACCTTGATCAATCTTTTTTTCTAAATCTAACAATCTAGACCATTCATCTCCAGAAGGTAATTGTTTTTGATTTAATCTATCCTCAGAAACGTTAACATCGAAGATATTTTGGCTGATTATTATGTTAACAGTAATATCATTAGGCATGTCATAGTATTTACGAGGTCTTCCTCTCATTATTTTTTTATAGGAGGATTTTAATATACCTGCTTCTTCCATAGCACGTAAATGTTCTATTACAGCTTTTTGCCCTATGTTTAATTGGTTAGATATTTCACTAACAAACATAGGTTCTTCCCTTAATAGATTAATGATTTCTCGTCTTGTACGAGAACCCATAATATCCAAAATATCATCCATATCAACATCTAAGTTAGAATTTTCATTTTTGATATTTTGATTATTTTCTTTTTCGCTCATCAATATACCATTATATCGAAACCTTTATATAACTTTTGGTTACTAAAAGATATAGTGAGAAAGATAACTTTTTGTTACTTTAATATTTTATGAAAAAAATTCTTTAATACAATAGTTATTTTTTCAACTAATGTCCTATATATTCATATTTCATGAAAATAAAATATTAAAGTCAAAAAGAAATAAATCTTCCAATCATTAACTATTGTATTAAGGAATTAAAACTAAATTGAATATAAAATAATAAAAAGAATAAAAAATTTATTGTTATCTTATAATTAAACTGAAAAGGTGACCAAATGGCTAATAATAAAGATGAAGAAAATCTTGAAGAAGAATCTGAATCTTTAAATGAAGAAAAAGATGATTCCCAAGAAGAATTAACTGCAGAAGAGAAATTAGCTAAAATGGAAGAAGAACTTGAAAAGAAAGATGAAGAACTTCGAGAATATGTGGCTCATACCCAAAGACTTCAAGCTGATTTTGAGAATTTCAAAAAACAAACTGAAAAGCAGAATCAGAATATTATCAAATATGCAAATGAAAACCTAATTAATAATATTCTAGATAGCTATGAGGATATTGGAAGAGCTTTAGATAAATCTAATAATGATGAAGAATTAAGGGAAGGTTTAGAATTAATCTATAAAAAATTAACCGATACTCTTAAAAAAGAAGGTCTTGAAGAAATTCCTGCTAAAGGAGAAAAATTCGATCCATTTAAACATGAGGCTTTAATGGTTGAAAATAATCCTGACTATGAAAATGGTGAAATCATTGAAGTACTTATGAAAGGGTACACTCTTAAGGATAAAGTTATTAGATATTCAAAAGTAAAAGTTTGTAAAAAATAAATTTGCTAATTCAAATTGAAATTAAAAATTATATTTATTATTAATAATATCTAGCTAAAATAGAATTTAATTAAAATCAGATGAAAACTTAACTTAACTTAACTTAAAATTAAATTTTATTTGCTTAAAATTAAAACTTGAAATCAATTAAAATTTATGGTGATAAAATGACAGAGGAAACTAAGAAAGAAAAGATTATTGGTATTGATTTAGGTACAAGTAACTCAGCAGCATCTGTACTTATCGGTGGAAAACCAACTGTTATCCCTAGTGCAGAAGGAGCAAGCCAATATGGTAAAGCTTTCCCAAGTTATGTAGCATTTACTGATGATGGTCAAAGATTAGTTGGTGAACCGGCTAGAAGACAAGCAATTACAAATCCTGAAAATACTATTAGTGCAATTAAAAGAAGTATGGGTACTGATAGAAAAGTAAAAGTTCAAGGAAAAGAATACAGCCCACAGGAAATCTCCGCTTTCATCTTACAAAAAATTAAAAAAGATGCAGAAAGTTTCTTAGGAGAACCAATTGAAAAAGCTGTAATTACCGTACCAGCTTACTTTGATGATAACCAAAGAACTGCAACTAAAGATGCAGGTACTATTGCAGGATTAGATGTAGTAAGATTAGTTAACGAACCTACTGCAGCAAGTTTAGCATATGGTATCGATAAACAAACCGATGATGACGTTAATATTATGGTATTCGATTTAGGTGGAGGTACCTTAGATGTAACCATCATGGAATTTGGTGGAGGTGTCTTCGAGGTAAAAGCTACTAGTGGGGATACTAAATTAGGTGGTACCGATATGGATAATGCAATAATGAATTATATTGCTAACGAATTCAAAAAAGAAACTGGTATCGACTTAATGGAAGATGATCAAGCAGTACAAAGATTAAGAGAAGCTTCTGAAAAAGCTAAAATCGAACTTTCCACCACATTAACAAGTCAAGTCAACTTACCATTTATTGCAATGAAAGATGGTAAAGCTCAAAACTTAATCAATGATTTAACAAGGGCAAAACTTGAACAATTAGTAGATCCTATTGTAAAAAGATGTGGAAAACCTATGGAACAAGCATTAAACGATGCAAAAATGTCAAAATCTGATATTGACAAAATCATCCTTGTAGGTGGACCTACCAGAATGCCATGTGTACAAAAATTTGTTGAAAACTTCATTGGTAAAGCAGTAGAAAGAGGAATTGATCCTATGGAATGTGTATCTATGGGTGCTGCAATCCAAGGGGGAGTTTTAGCTGGTGAAATTAAAGATTTAGTTTTACTTGATGTAACCCCATTATCCCTTGGAATCGAAACTTTAGGAGGAGTAGCAACTAAACTTATTGAAAGGAACACTACCATTCCAACTAAAAAGAGCCAAATCTTCTCAACTGCACAGGATAACCAACCTTCAGTAGACATTCATGTTGTTCAAGGTGAAAGACCTATGGCAAATGATAACACCACCCTTGGAAGATTCCAATTAGTAGGAATTCCACCTGCACCAAGAGGAGTACCTCAAATTGAAGTAACTTTCGATATTGATGCAAATGGTATTATAAACGTATCTGCTAAAGATAAAGGAACTGGTAAAGAACAATCAATCACAATTACTTCAAGTACTAAATTATCAGATGAAGAAATCCAAGAAAAAGTCAAAGAAGCAGAAATGAATGCTGAAGAAGATAAGAAGAAAGAAGAGGAAATTGAAGTTAGAAATAATGCTGACTCAATGATTTACACTGCTGAAAAGACTACCGAAGACTTAAAAGATAAGATATCTGATGATGAAAAATCTAAAATCGACGGTTTAGTCTCTGAATTAAGAGAATTAATTACCGGTGATGACATTAGTGCAATCAAAGAAAAAACCGATGAATTAACTAAAGAAGTTCAAGAAATCGGTGCAAAAATCTACCAAGAAGCAGCAGCTCAAGAAGCAGCACAACAACAAGCTAACGGAGCAAATGCTGGTGCAAATGCAGGATCATCACAATCAAACAATGACAATGATGACGACAACACCGTTGATGCAGATTACACAGTAAAAGATGATTAGATAAAATTCAAAAATTAAATTATTATGATTTTTAGAAATAAATTTCTAAAATCTAATAATTTTAAACAAATTTTTCTAAAAAAGATATATAACATAAACAACAATATAATGTTTATACAAGTTTTTAAAAAACTTAGAAACTATTTTTATTAATTATTTCAAAATTACAATTATCTTATTACAGGTGAAGACATGGCAGAGAAGCGAGATTATTATGAGGTCTTAGGTGTAGACAAGGATGCTGATCAGAAAGAGATTAAGAAAGCATATCGTAAATTAGCAATGAAGTATCACCCAGACGTTAGTGACGATGAGAATGCTACTGAAAAATTCAAAGAAATAAGTGAAGCTTATGCAGTTTTGTCTGATGAAGACAAACGTAAAAAATACGATCGTTTTGGACATGCAGGTATGGATGGGTTCTCTGCTGAAGATATATATCAAAATGTTAACTTTAATGATATTTTTGATGATTTCGATCTTGGAAATATCTTTGATATGTTTGGATTTGGTGGAGGAAATAGATCAAGAAATTCACCTTCCGGACCTCAAAGGGGTTCTGATATTTACACTAATGTAGAAATTACACTAGAAGAAGCTGCAACAGGAATTAAAAAAGATGTCCTCATACATCATGATGAAACCTGTCCAGAATGTAATGGTAACAAAGCAAAACCTGGAACTAGCCCAGAAACTTGTCCAGAATGTAATGGAACAGGACAAGTTAAGGAAGTAACTAACACATTACTTGGTCAGATGATGAGTGTAAGACCATGTAGGAAATGTGGTGGAACAGGTAAAATAATTAAAGAACCATGCGAGAATTGTCATGGAAAAGGAACTGTACGTGAACAACAAACTATAACCATTGATATTCCTGCAGGTATTGATGAAACTGATCGTTTAAGAGTTGGTGGAGCAGGTAATGCTGGAGAGCCTGGTGCACCTGATGGAGATTTAATAATATCCGTACATATTAAACGTAATAAAAAATATGAAAGACAAGGTTCACACCTTTACTACAACCAAGAAATAAGTATTGTTCAAGCTAGTTTAGGTGATAAAATAGATATCCCTACAATTTATGGAAAAACAATCACATTAACCGTACCTCCAGGAACTCAAGGCGGAACAACCTTTAAGATTAGAGACCAAGGTATGCCATTAAGAGGCCATGATGCCCATGGAAACATGTATGTCACAGTAACTGTTGTCATACCACAAAATCTTAATAAAGAACAGACAAAATTACTTAAGAAGTTTGCAGAAATTAGTGGTGAAGACATTAAACATGTTAAAAAAGGATTTTTCAGCAAAGTGAAAGATTCAATTAAATAGATAAGAATACTTTTCTTATCTAATATTTACATTTAAACTCCTTTTTTTATAGAACAAACAACTACTTTTTATAGAAAATATTAATCCATTTATTATTTCAATAAATTAAAATTATCTTCTTTTATAAAATTATTAAAGTTCAATTATATATTAAGATAGGATTTTTAGAAAACCATCAATCTTTAGTTTTTAATATATCGATATACAATAACAGAATACTTTTTTATAAAAACATGAACATATTCCATTTAATTAATAGTCTGATAAATTAAACAAGGTTCATAGAATTATTAGCATGTTTTATTTAAATTTAATTATAAATAATGGAAAAAATTTTTTAATTAAATTAATTCATATCCCTATTATAAAAACCAAATAGCAGAATCATCAAATGGTTTTTTAAAATATTAAAAATAAACTAAAGAAAATATTTTAAAAGATTTCTAAGTGAATTCAATATTTTAACTAAAATAGTCAAGATCATTTTTAAAATAAAAATAATTGAAAAATTCTACTAATGAAGTAAACTATTAAATTTAAAATATTGAAATAATTTAAAAATTCCAGTAATGAGATAAGCCATTAAAACTTAAAAATATTAAAATAATTAAAAATCTATTAATGAAATAAGCTATTTTATTTAAAAATATAATTAAAAATTAGTAAAATAAAAAGATACTATCTAAATAATCGATCATATTTTTAAAATTTTATAAGGGTACAATTGACAATGAAAGAATAGTTTATGAAGATATACATCAAACCGCTATAAAACAAGAGGGATTAGCTTTTAAAATAGATGAATTAATCAAAATTTAAGAAAAATAGTTAAAAATTAATATAAAATGAAAAATTAAAAATTAAAACCTAATCAGATATTAGCAAAAACAATACCAAGTAATATTAAACCTAAACCAAGAATTTGCTTAGTATTTAAGGTTTCTCTAAGGAATATATAACTTAGAATAGATACAAATATGTATCCCGCAGACTCTAAAATTAAACCAAATGACAATGGAATAGTCTTATATGAAATAATTGTAATTAATGTACCTGCAAAAAATAAAACATAAGCAGTAATCACATATGGATTTAAATATTCCTTAATAAATGAATCATGTTTTCTCATCGCACTTTTTTTAAGAAGTATTTGAGAACAAGATGCTATAAATACTGAAAATAGGAATAAAAAGATAAATGGGTTCATTCTTCATTCACCACCAATAAAACTATTCCAGTAATTACAAATATTGCACCAATAACCATTTTTATACTTATAGTTTCACCTAAAACTAAAAATCCTAAAATAAAACCCCAAATAACAGTTACAGCCTTATTTGAAAAAGCAATATTCAAATCAATTCTTTTTAAGATTTGTTGCCATAATAAGGCATAAACTCCTAATAATCCAACAACAAAAATATATCCCAAAATAAAGTTAGTTGACATTGGAGGCAATCTGGAAACAAATTTCTCACATAATGCACATATTGCATAAACAAATAAAGAACTTTGTAAAAAAAGGAAATCTTTAACTTTTACCGCCATATTATGTCCCCATATTAAAAAATAAATTTAATAGTTTATTAGTAATTTCTTAAATATATAATTAACTTAAAAAAAAGTATTGAATAATAATATGATTATAGCCTGCTAAGAGTAACCCACCTTCTGTTTAACAGTATTCATCTTAGCGAATTACCTTGCCTCTTACAGTAGTCATTGGCATCTTTATTCTTGCACCCTATAGAATAGCCGTTTCACCGTATCCTTTTAATGTCCATCAGTTTAACATCATCGTCATTCATTAAAAGACGTATCGTTTCTGCTCCAGTGTCATACTTCTCAGTATATGCTTTTAATACATTATAGTTCTGTAATGATGGATGGAGTTTCCTTAGTTATAATAACCAGTAACTGTCTTTAGCTTGCTATAATCATATAAAACTAAATATAAAAATAGTAAATTAAAAAAATAGCTAAATAAAAAAGTAGCAGGGCCTAGATTTGAACTAGGGCTCTCGGGGTTATGAGCCCCGCGGGATCACCAGACTACCCCACCCTGCTATATGAAAAATTATTAAAAACTAATGTATATAAAATGATACATAGTAATTTATGTTTTTATACTATATAAATGTTTTGTAAAAATACCCTTTAAATTAAAAAATAACATATTTTTTAAAAAAATAAAATATAATATTTTAAAAAAATAGAAATGAAAAATCCCAAAAAAATGTTTTAAAAGATTTTTACATAAATAAAATATGCAAATTACAATATTCTAAATATTAATCCTCAGATTCCCCTTCACTAATAGATTCATCATCTTCAAGAGCTTTAATTCTTTCATCTAAAGAATCCAATCTTTTATTAGTAAAATCTGAATACTCATTAAATCTTTTTTCCAAATCTTCAATTGATTCATTTGCAGAAGCCCATCTTCTTTCCAAAGAATCCAAATCATTTTGAGTAGCAAGGGACCAATCTTCAATTAGTTGATCACTTTTTTCATCCAAAAATTGGTCAATTTTTTGAGAAAATGCATCGGTACTAAAACTTGACATATCATATTCATTGATTTTATCTCTGAATTTCTCTGTATAATTAGTAGATGATTTATCTTTAGCGTTTGCAGTGTCTTCATCATCTTCAAATCGAATATTATAATGTTCAGAAGAACTAGGCATCTCTTCTTCTTCAGTAGGAACTTTCAAATTAAAACCATTAAATGATTCGGAATTATTTAAAACAAAGTAATATACTAAAACTGCTATGGCAATTAAAAGAATAATTATTGCTACAATTTCAACAATACCCATTTAAATCCCCTTTATTGTTTTTGAAGTCTTTTTTCTTTTTCTTCAATATCTTTGAGCATTTTTTCTAATTTTTTTTGCTCAGTTTGAGCCTCAAGACGAGCTAATCTTTCATTGATTTCAGTATGCTTATAACCTACATCATTCATTAATTCTGAAGTAGATTGTCTAATAGCTGAAAGAGCTTCTTGTTGTTCCTTAGGTAATGGGATTGGGTTTTCCATTAATCTTTTAGATTCTAAGTCTTTTTCAACCATAGACATCTTTTTAAGTTCAATCTCTTTTT
>JBJEIL010000142.1:0-25617 GCA_051876995.1 Methanobrevibacter sp.
ATATTTTTAAGGTTGCGGTTTCTGCTTGTTTAAAATTATATAATGCAGATTTCTTAAAAAAAACAGGTGTTCATTTTCCGAACAATTTCTTTGAGGATAATTATTTCTTCTATTCCCTGTTTCTAAAAGCTGAAAAACTTTCAATTGTTGAAAATCAATTTTATAATCGCCGTATAAGAGATGATTCCACTACACAATCAGGTGGAAGACCATTTATAGATTCAATAATTGCCGCTAATCAGATTATTGATGTTTTTAAAGATAATGGACTATTTGAACAATATAAAAATCAGATATTAAGAAAAAAGTTTAATAGTAATATATCACGGTTCTTTGGTATTGACGACTCATTAAAAGAAGAGTATTGGAGCAAGCTTAAAGAGGATTTCAAAGACTATAGAAAATATTATGATGAGGAAAAGGATTCATTCTATTATATTATTGTAGATTTTTATAATAACCTAATCAAATCCAAGAATTACAAAGAGTTCATAGAATCAGAATCAGTGAATTTAAAAAATAGACATGACAATATAAAAGAAAAATATGATAGTTTAGATAAAGAATCACATGAAAAAATTAATGAACTAAATGAAAAAAATAAGCAGCTAGAAGAAGAATATGAAGAATTAAAAAAAGAAAATGAAGAATTGAATGAAGAAATCAACGAGTTAAGTAAATTTAAAAGAGATGTTTTAAACTCCAGAAGTTGGAGAATAACCAAGCCATTTAGAAGAGAAAAATAGTTTAAATTAAAAGAAAATATAAAAGATTAAGAATATTAATCCAGAACATTTAATTTATAAACCTTCTATATTCATTGTATTGAAAAGAACAACATCAACCATATCACCCTTTTCAACTCCCTCGTTATTTTCATCAATAATAATATAACTGTTTGCCTCAACCATTGACCTTATAATACCAGAACCACGATTTAAAACATGTTTTGCATGAAAATGATCTGAATAGGTTCTAATAAAGTCAGTTCTACCAAGGGTAGACGGAATCTTTAACATTGACTCTCTTTTAACAATATCAAATTTATAGTCCAAACCTTCCATCCTGTATAGGTAAGTTCTAACAAATACATCAAATTGACTCATTGCAGCAACTGGTTGACCGGATAAAGTGAACACGACAGTATTGTTTACCACACCAGCACCTGCAGGTTTACCTGGTCTCATGGCAACACCATGATATAAAATCTCACCAAGTTCATCAACTGCATCTAGAACCACATCACCCTTACTAATAGCTGTACCGCCAGTGGTTATTACAAGGTCATAGTTTTTTGTAGCATCATCAATAGCATCTTTTACATCATCATAAACATCATATACATGACTAACCTCTACCAAAGCACCAGTACTTTCAACCATGGAGGATATTGTATACTTATTTGAATTGATGATTTTAGATTTCGTATCCACATCCTTACTAGGTTCAACTAGTTCATTACCTGTTACAATAATTTTTACACGGGGTTTTTTATAGACCTGAATCTCATTATAACCTGCTGAAGCAATTAGACCAATTTCTTGAGGTCTTATTAAAGTATTAGATTTTAAAACAATCTGTCCTTCTTTAATATCCTCAGCCTTAGGTGATATATTCTCACCTGGAGTTACCTGTGAATGGATACTTAATTCATCACCATCACATGAGGTATATTCTGCCATTATAACAGCATTTGCACCTTTAGGAATTGGTGCTCCAGTAGCTATTAAAATAGCTTCACCGTCATGTATCTCTTTATCAGAATAATCTCCTGCCCCAATATGATCAATAACCTTTAATGTTTTATGAACATTATTTGAAGCTCCAAATGTGTTCTCTGCAATAACAGCATAACCATCCATAGCGGATTTATCAAATGGAGGTGAATTATAATAAGATTTAATATCTTCAGCTAAAACCCTCATATATGAATCTTTAATATTAATTGTTTCCTTATCCATAATTACTTGATTATCATTAAGTTTAGAAACTGCCTCATTAAGTGGCATTAATTTAGATAAAAACATATTACACACCCTACTACTTTTTAAAAATTAAACAATGTTTTTATAAATAAATTCGAATTATATAGATTTTAGATAAATACAAATATTCTAGTTAATTTTTAATTAAAAAATAAATTACATATGCTAGATTATTTTAGCTTTAAAAAAATTAAAATATAATCTCTATTTTAGGCAAATTCAATTTTCTACATTTAAAATACTTAAAATTCAAAAAAGCATTATAATACATTGAATCTCCAATTTGCCAGGATTTTATATTAAATTGAAAAATAAATGATATGAAAATAATTATTAATTATTTCATATAAGATTCTATAACATCCATATAAGCATCTGTTAGATCTTCAACCGGTATTGAAACATCATCAAATTTCAAATCATCACCTTTGACTTCACCAATACAAGCTGCAGGAACATCTATCTTTGACAATATACCATCAACAGCATCAGCTTTAACAGTCATTATATATCTTCCATGGGATTCGGCAAATAATAAATTATTAAATTTCATTTCTGAATCAATTGGAATCTCGGAAGTATTAATCTCAGCACCTAAATTAGATTTGATAGCCATTTCACTTAAGGCAATAGCTATTCCACCAGCAGAGCAATCATGAATAGCTGTAATATTTTTATCTTCATCTTCTTCTAATAAATCCAAAATATTCTTCGCAGCATTAAATTCATCGTCGATTCTTACTTTAGGTGCGGTACCCTGCTCAAGATTAAATAAGGTTCTATGATATTCTGAACCATTTAACTCATCATAGGTATTACCAATAATAATTATCTTATCGGATTCATTTTTAAACCCAAGGGTTCTGATATTTTCAAGATTTTCAACACCAATTAAACCTACTGCAGGTGTTGGATTAATTTTTGCACCTTCATTTTCATTATAAAAACTAACATTACCACTAATAATTGGTGCATTGAATTTCTCAGAAACTTGAGACATACCTTCGATACATTGTTTAAATTGCCATAAGATCTCTGGATTTTCAGGATTACCAAAGTTTAAACAATCCACTATAGCATAAGGCTTTGCACCTACTGATACAATATTTCTTATACCTTCTGCTACAGAACCTGCTCCACCATCGAATGGTGACAGTTTAGTATGTATTGGATTTGAATCTACTGTTAATGCAACACCTACATCATCATCAATCTTAAGTACAGCTGCATCATCACCTGGCTTAACAGCAGTTCTAAGCTGAACCTCATAATCATATTGCCTATAGACCCATACTTTACTTGCTATATTTGGTGAGGATAAGAGTTTAAGTAATGCCTCGGCAAAATCCACATCCTCAACTTCAACAAGTTCCTCATCACATACAGGTTCGCGGATAGGTCTTGATATTGAAGGAGGATCTGATAATACGATAGTTGGAAGGTTACATAATTCCTGATTCTTTTCAAAGTCCTTTACAATCATATTATTTCCTTCTGTAACCTCACCAATTACGGCAGAAGGAAGTTCATGTTTATCACATATCTTAGTTGCTAAGTCAACATCTTCAGGATTGATTACGAACACCATTCTCTCCTGTGATTCAGACAACATTATCTCATATGGTGTCATACCAGTTTCCCTAAGTGGTATTGCATTCAAATCAACGATTGCACCATTTTCACAGGCACCTGCAAGTTCTGAAATACAACAGGTTAATCCTCCACCACCCAAGTCCTTAACACCTGAAACATGAATCTTATCAAGAATCTCATATGATGCTTCCATTACACGTTTTTTAGTAAATGGATCTCCTACTTGTACTGCAGGTCTATCCTCAGTTTCACTATCAGAGGTCAATTCTTCAGATGCGAAAGTTACACCATTGATTCCATCCCTACCGGTAGTTCCACCCATTAAGAAAAATACATCTCCAACATTAGGAGCTTTACCATATACGATCTTATCCTTTTCAACAAGACCTACACACATTACATTTACAAGAGGATTTGTTCTAAATGATTCATCAAACTCAATTTCTCCTGCAACAGTCGGAACACCTACACGATTACCATAATCAGATATACCTTTTACAACGTTTTCAAAAATATATCTAGATTTTTGATCTTCTAATGGTCCAAATCTTAATGGATCAAGAAGTGCAATAGGTTTTGCACCCATTGATATGATATCCCTTAAAATTCCACCAATTCCAGTACCTGCTCCACCATAAGGTTCTACTGCAGAAGGGTGATTATGACTCTCCATACCTACTGCAAGAGCATATTTATCTGTTACTGATACTAATCCTGCATCATCTCCAGGACCCAATATAATGTTTTCTCCTTCAGTAGGAAATCTTTTTAAAAAAGGTCTACTACTTTTATAAGAACAATGTTCTGAAAACATTACATCTAACATACCTTCTTCTAGAGAATTCATTTCCCTACCTAATAAATTAGTGATAAACTCTATTTCAGAATCTGTTAAAGTCATTTAAATCACCATATTTTTAAATAATACTCCTATAGTTTAAAAATTTATAATTGAAGAGTTAAATTAAATTCGTTTTTGAAATAAAGATTAATAATCAATTATCAATAAAATCTTAAAAGAAAATAAAATAGAAATCAATTATTAAATATATCTTTCAAATGAATTAATTTTTAACAATATTAATTATAATATCCTCATCTTCAATTTTCCATTCTTTTGTATATTCATTACTAATATCTTGTTGTTCATCAGATTTAATATTATTACATTCACCAACATTAAATACAAGAGCATTTGCCCTAACTTCATTAGAGATTAAATCTTCTTGTTTTATTACTA
This sequence comes from Methanobrevibacter sp., assembly GCA_051876995.1. Classification (GTDB taxonomy): domain Archaea; phylum Methanobacteriota; class Methanobacteria; order Methanobacteriales; family Methanobacteriaceae; genus Methanarmilla. The sequence goes on from JBJEIL010000142.1 coordinate 4,819, forward strand.
AATCCTTAAATGAATCTGAACAATTAACTTTTACATTAATATTAGCCTCTACATCTAAATCCATATCCTTTCTCATATCTTGAACCCTTCTAATAAGTTCCCTAGACATAGCTTCAGATAATATTTCAGGTGTAACTTTTGTATTAACAAAAACATTTCCGCCTTTGAATTCAGAGGATACAAAGTCATCTGGAAGTTCACTATCAAAGATAACCTCCTTTGAGGATAAAACAATAGCTTTTTCCATACCCTGACGATCAACACCATTTACAGTAATCTCACCATTTGCCTCCAAATCAGCTTTTATTCTATTACCATCAGCTTCTTCAAGGTATTTCTTGACAATACCAATATCGCCTTTAAGTTTAGGACCTAAGATTTTAAGATTAGGTTTTGCAACATAAGACAAGTCCTCAAATTCTGAGGAGGTTAAAACTGCTTTAGTATTAGCTTGATCTTTAACTACATCTTCAAGGTTTGAAACTGCACTTGAAACTTTATCATCGGAGGATACAACAGTAATATCTGTTACAGGCCATCTAAGTTTATATCTTGCAACATCCCTTGCTCTTATAGATGCATCAATTACATCCCTTGCAATTGACATTTCATGTTCTAAATCCTCATCAACTAAATCCTCATTAACTGTCCAATCTTCCATGTGGACACTTTCTTTAGCATCATCAAGATTTCCAACAACCAAATTCTGATAGATGACCTCACTTAGATGAGGTGCTATTGGAGCCATTAATTTAATTAAGGATACAAGAGCTGTATAAAGTCCATAATATGCACCTAATTTATCAGGATCATCACTTTCCACCCAGGTCCTACCTCTAATTAAACGTACATACCAACGACTTAAGTCTTCTAGAATGAAGTCCATGATTTTACGGGTTGCTTTATGGAAGTATAAATCATCAATATCCTTTCCAACTTCTTTTGCTAATGTGTTAACTCTTGAGATAATCCATCTGTCCTCATCTCTTAATATCATGGTATCCTCATTACATTTAGATGGATTGAAGTTATCAAGTGACATATAGGTTGTAGAGAATACATAAACATTCCATAAAATGTTAAACATCTTATTTACATTGTTTAATTCATCCCATACAAATTTTAAATCATCCCAAGGTTTACATGCCCATAAAAGATAGAACCTTAATACATCGGCACCATATTTCTCAATGACCTCTTCAGGGGATACTACATTTCCAAGAGATTTACTCATTTTCTTTCCATTCTCATCCAATACAAATCCATGCATTAAGACCCTGTTATATGGCACCCTGTTCATGGAAATAACACCGGTACCTAATTGAGAATAGAACCAGCCTCTAGTCTGATCATGTCCCTCACATACAAAATCATATGGATACCATTTTTCAAACTTATCCTTTTCCTGTGGATAGTATAATGAAGCCCAACCTGCTACACCGGAGTCAATCCATACATCCAATACATCAGGTATACGTTCCATTTCTCCATTACAGTGTGGACATTTTACCTTAACAGTATCTACATAAGGCCTGTGTACCAATTTTGAAAGTTCCATATCACTTGGAATCTCATTAACAGAGGATTCTTTAAGTTCAGATACTGAACCTATGACTTTCCTTTCACCACATTCAGGACAAATCCAGACAGGTATAGGTATACCCCAGTATCTTTGTCTTGATATGGTCCAGTCCTGAGCATTAGCTACCCAATCATGGAATCTACTAGAACCAGCCCATTCTGGAACCCAGTCAACATTATCCACTTCAGATAACATTTTATCTTTTACATCAGTAACTTTTAAAAACCATTGTTCAGTAGCACGATATAAGATAGGAGTCTTACATCTCCAACATATACCATATCTGTGTTCAATAGTTCCATGATCATACATGAAACCTTTATTTACTAAGATTTTGATAATCTCAGGATCATAATCCTTTGTATAATAACCTTCAAAGACACCTGCATCCTCTGAGAAATTACCGCTTTCATTAACAGGACAGAAAATAGGAAGATTAAATTCCTTACCAATGTTAAAATCATCAGGACCATGACCTGGAGCAGTATGTACACAACCAGTACCTTCCTCTAAATCAACATGGTCTCCTGGAATAATGGTATGGACATTTTCCAATGAATCAAATTCTTTTTGTTTTGGAACCTCATCTAAAAATGGATAGACATACCTAATACCCAATAATTCACTACCTTTAACTGTTTTAATAATAGTATAATTAATGGTTACATGTTCCTCGATTTTATCTTCTTCATCCTCGTTTTCTGCTGGTATTTTATGTTTATGGACTGTTTTTTCTTTACCCAAAACATTTTCCAATAAGCCATCAGCAAGTATACATATTTTATCATCTTTTAGAACAAAGTCATAATCAAAATCAGGATTAACACAGATAGCTAAATTAGCAGGCAATGTCCAGGGGGTAGTTGTCCATACTAAAATATATTCCTCCAAACCATCTGGGTTTTCATCCTCTGAAAGACAAGGATTTTCAAGTGGGAATTGAAGATAGATAGATGGATCTTCTCTTTCCTCATAATCTAATTCTGCAGCTGCAAGTGCAGTTTCACAGTGAGGACACCAACTGATTACCCTTTTATCATGGGTAAGTAAGTTTTGCTCTTCGGCCCTTTTTAAAGTCCACCATGCAGATTGCATATAGTTAGGATCAAGTGTCATATATGGATCATCCCAATCCATCCAAACACCTAAAGATTGGAACTGCTTAGTCATTGCTAATTTATTTTTAAAAGCAAATTCCTGACATTTATCTACAAAATTGGAAATACCGATATCTGATTCAATTTCTTGTTTACTTTTAATACCCATTATTTGTTCTACTTTATTCTCGATAGGAAGACCGTGCATATCCCAACCTGCTTGCCTTCTTAAGGAATAACCTTCCATACTTTTATAACGTAACAATGTATCTTTAATAATTTTGTTCCAAGCTGTACCTAAATGTATTTTACCACTACAATAAGGAGGACCATCTAAAAAAGAGTATTGAGGTCCGTTTTTTCTAATTTTATTAATTTTAGCAAAAATTTCCCTATCTTGCCAGAAATCATGTACAGATTTGTCGATTTTTTTAAATTGATAAGATTTTTCTGCCTCTTCTATTGGCATAATTATTCTCCTCTAATATTAATAGAATATTTAATAAAAAGCATATTAAAATTTTAAAAATAATAAAAATAAAGCTGAATAATTTATTTTAAGAAGTTTTACCTAAGACAAATTATATCTAAAAATAAAAGTTTATATTTGAATTATTAAAATCTATTAATCATCTAATATTTTAATAAACAATGTAAATTTTAAATATATCTTGAAGCTTAATTTAGAATTAAAAATTGACTAAGATTAAAACTCAATTATATTTAAAAAATGAATAATGAAATATAATAGTTATACTATTTTAAGTTGTTTAAACAATCGCCAAACCTAGAAAGTTTTAGCTTTACCGGAAACAACTTCTTCAGTAATAACTGATATATCTTCAAGCCATTTATCTACAATAGTTTCAACATTTTTATTAACATCTTCTAATTTATAACCATCTTCCAAGATAATCTGAGTAGATGCAGCTTTAGGTTGATCTATCGGTTTACCGATTTGACTTAAAATCATTAAATCAGCTTGTTTAACTCCTTCAACATTTTCTACAACATCATTAGCTATTTTATTAGATAATAAATTATAGATTTTACCTACATGGTTAATAGGATTTTTACCAGAAGTTGCTTCCATAGACATTGGTCTGCATGGAGTAATAAGACCGTTAGCTCTGTTACCTCTTCCTACAGAACCATCATCTCCCATTTCTGCAGAGGTACCACTAACAGTTAAATAGTAACCAGATTCATCCTGTTTATTATCGTCATCAGCAGTGTTTACATAAACATCTAAGTTACGATTTGTTAAACCAGAAGCAAAATCAGCTACGATATCTTTTAATTCTTCCCTAATAGAAATATAAGCATCCCTATCATCTACATATTTAGATACCATAGCACAGCCTATTGTTAAGGTAATATCATCTTTGTCTCTAAGACCCATTACTTTAATATCCTCACCAATTGCAGGGTGCTGTTTCTTGAAGGCTCTGGAGTTTAAAAGGTTTTCAGTTTTTAATACAATATTTTCCACTTCGGAAAATGGAGCATATCCTACACCAAAAGAAGTATCATTACTTGAGATAGCGCCTTTTCTTGAGAAAACATCCACTAAATCTCCTGAACCTTTACCTATCTTACATTGTACAACACAATCTGATTCAACATCTAAGTTAATGATGGTTTTGTCTAAAAATTCCTTTGCAGCATCAATTGCTACTCTTTCAAGAGGTAATTTAACTCCATCATATTCATGAACACCTCTACCAGTTAAAAGAATATCAATAGGTTTTAAGATTTCTCCTCCACCAAAGTGAGGATCTGATTCACCTGCTGTAATCTGAACTTCATCGGTGTTATGGTGAAGAATACCACCAAATTCATCCATATACATTTGGCATAATGCATGGCTTACAGCTTCACCTAAACCATCACTAATACTATCAGGATGACCTATACCTTTTCTTTCTACAATTTCAATTTCTTTATCTTCAATATATTTTTGATCTAATTCATCAACTATTATATTTCTCATAATATCATCACTCGAGAGATGTTTATAAAATTTAAAGTAATAATAAATGTAGAATTTTATTTAAAACTAAATTAAAAATTGATTTAAACAAATTCTATTAAAATATTTTAATTAAATAAAATTAAGATGAATTACTCGATAGAATTAGAATTTAGTAAAATTTAAAAAAAATTATAATCCTAAATAATTCAACTTATTATAATTTAAAATTTATTTATTAAGTACTTAATAAATTTATGTTTTTATTGAAAATAAATTAGGATTTTTTATGAATTTAAAAAAAAGTAAATGAAAAATTATTAAAGCTCTAAAAAAATTTAAAAATAGAAAGGCAATTTTAAATAAATTTAAAAAAATACTTAAAAAGGATTAATATTATCTTATTTAAGGTGATAATATTAAAATCAAAAAACTATTAATTTATAATGATAATAAAGAGGATATAATAGAAACTGAAATATATAATACATTTTTAAAAAGATTTAAAGGACTAATGTTTGAAAATGACATAAAAAATCCGATACTATTTATTGTTCCGCAGAATATGTTTTATAAAAAATTAATAATCCACAGTTTTTTTATGAAAATCCCTATTGATATAATGGCAGTAAACAATAAGCTAGAAATCATTGATAAAACCAGTCTTAAGCCATGGCATTACTATAAGATTAATGAAGAGATTGCCTGTTTTATAGAATTAGAATACGGATATTTAAACAAACATAATATTGAAATTAATGATAAAATAAAAATTATTTGAAATTACAAATAAAAAGGAAATTTACAGATCAATTAAAATATCAGGAGTCAATAAACTATTAAAAGTTCCATGAAAAAAGACGTGATATTGGCACCATATAAAACAAATGTATTTTAAAGCTAAAAATTGATTTTGTAAGTTTCGATTATAAAAAAGAGTTAACGATTAATTAAGATTTTCCTCAATAAATGGAATGATCTTTGATGGATGTTCTATAACATTAATACCCTCAATTCCTCTAAGTTTGTTGGTATTTTCAATATCAATATCCCTCATATGCATCTGAATAACTTTTCCAACGGAAATTGCATCATGAGGACATGAGTCTTTACAGAGTCCACAACCTAGACATTTAAGTAAAGATATTTCTTTATAAGGAATAATGGCATCATTTGGACAAGTTAATGCAGCAGCACAAGGATCACATTTTTCACATTTAGAAAGTTCTAGTTTAGAAGGAAGAACTGTATCTATATCTCCAGGAGTAATGTCTACAGGTACAATAATGGTAGGTACCCTGCCTTTACCTGCCTGGGCCACGGCATTTGTAACCAGTGTATCTGATATTCCATATACGATTTTTGATACGGTGTTCGCTGTTGCAGGTGATACAATCAGCAAATCATATTTTCCAAGGGAGAATCTACCTGTAATTGGAAAGCTGAATCTTTGATTGGAATCAGTGGCAAATTCCCTATAGCGGCCTCCAGTAAGGTGCTTAACATTTTCATACAATCCATACATTTTTAAAACTTCTTCACTTGCAGAAGAGAGAAATACAGTAACCTCATTATCCTTTGCAAGTTGTTGAAAAACCTGAACACTTTCATTAAGTAAATGTCCTGCACCAGTAAAAGCCCATCCAATACGCATAATATCTTCCTTAAAAAAATAGATGATTTTTAAATAAAAAGAGAATAATGAAAAATGAAAAAAGATTAGAACTGAATATATTCATATGCTTCTGTTTCTCTAAAAGCATAATGAACTTTTGTATAATCGTTCATATATTCAGAAACTTCATCCTTAACATTTTCGTCGTCAACCACAACTCTTTTAATAAACTCAGCAATTTCAGACATGTTTTTCTCTTTTAATCCTCTTCTTGTAATTTCAGATGTACCTATCCTAATTCCAGATGGATTATCACTGTTGTTTACATCATCCCAAGGAAGAAGGTTTTTATTTAATATAATGTTGTTTCTTTCTAGTTTTTTAGCAAAGGTATTTCCATCAGTAATGTTAGTTACATCAACTGCAACTTGGTGAGATTCAGTGAACCCTAAATCCTCACATAAAACATTGAATCCTAATTCATATAATGCCTGAGCTAAAGCTTTTGCATTTTTAATAATCTGTTTAGCATAAGCTTCTCCAAATTCTAACATTTCAGCAGTTGCAATACCTAATCCTGCTAAATGGTGAAGGTGATAATTACTTACAACACCAGGGAATACTGCATTATCAATCTTATCTGCATATTCTTCATGATCAGATAAGATAATTCCTCCTTGAGTTCCAGGGAATGATTTATGTGTACTTCCCATTAAAACATCTGCCCCCTCTTTTAAAGGATCTTGGAATTGTTTACCTGCAATTAATCCTAAAACATGAGCACCATCATATAAAACTTTAGCTCCAACTTCGTCTGCAGCTTCACGAGCTTCTGCAACAGGATGTGGGAATAAGAATAAACTTCCACCTAAAAGAACGACCTTAGGTTTTTCTTCAATAATGGTTTTTTTCATTTTATCTGCATCAATATTCATTATATCAGGATTAAATGGATGGGAAACATTTTTTAATCCATGAATTCCAGCAGCAGAAACATTAGCATGTGAAATATGTCCACCATAAGGTACTTCTAAAGCCATTAATTTATCATCATATTTAGTAAATGCGAAGAAAGCTGCTAAATTAGCAGTTACACCAGAAACTGTTCTAACATCAACATACTTAGCATTAAATAATTTTTTATTTAAATCAACAGTTAAATCCTCAATATCATCAATATATTTACATCCTTCATATAACCTTTCATGGGATTTACCTTCAGCATACCTATGGGATAAATCAGAAACCATAGCTGTTTTAACATCTGCACTTGTAATATTTTCACTTGCAATAAGGTTAATACTATTCTTCATCCAGTCGTTATGTTGCTTAAGATAACCTTGAAACTCGGTTATATATTCTTGATTTGACATTATCTCACACCTATAAAATACATTTAAATTATTTTAAATAAATTCAATGAAAAAATCACATTTATAAAAAATAATCTCAAATAACAAATTCCTATAAAAATAGAAAAAATATATTTTTTAAATTAAAATAAACATTAAACTTTTTAACAATCTTAATTTTAAATTTTTTAATATTTAATCATTATGATTAATATAAGGTATAATTTCCCCAATAAAAATGAAAACAAAAAATACCTTAAAAAAAGGGATATCTATTTAAAAATCCTATCCCCAAATAAGGAATTATTCAATTATCTAAATGGAAATTAAATAAAAAATTAGTTTTAATAATATTATTAAATTTTAAAGAAAAAAAGATTTAAAAAAATAGTTTACACTAAGGCAACAACAACAGATTAAAAATAAGTCTTTAAAATATGAAAAAGTAAGGATTGGAAAAATCCAATCTATACTTACATATCTTCAAATGCAGCATCGATTTGTGCCATGATTTGATCTGTTTTAAAGTGGTTTTGATCCATAGCACCTGAAGGACAAGCACCTACACAGGTACCGCATCCTTTACATAATGCAGCATTAATTTCAGCGTGTTTTGCACCTTCTTCTCCAACAATACTAATAGCACCGAATGGACAAAGTTCTACACAAACCTCACATGCACCACAAAGGCTCTCATCGGAAGAAGCAATAATTGGTTCAATTGCTACTTTACCTTGAGACATTGGGATAGCAGCACGAGCAGCTGCAGCAGAACCTTGAGCTACGGAATCAGGAATATCTTTAGGACCTTGAGCTACACCTGCAATGTAAACACCATCGGTTAAAGTATCTACAGGTCTTAATTTAGGGTGAGCTTCCATATAGAATCCGTCAGAAGATTTGGAGATTCCTAAGGTTTGTCTTAATTCGTTAGATCCTGCAGGAGGTTCTAAACCAACAGATAATACAACTAAATCATAGGTGTATTCAGTTACTTTACCAAGTAAAGTATCTTCAGCTCTAATGGTTAAAGTTAAATCATCGTTTTCGATAATTTGAGCAGGTCTACCTCTTAAGAATTCAATACCGTATTTTTCTTGGGAAGTTTTGTAGAATTCTTCGAATCCTTTACCAAATGCACGAATATCCATGTAGTAACAAGTTACTTCTGTATCTGGTTCGTGATCAATACATAATTGTGCATTCTTCATGGAGTACATACAACATACCCTTGAACAATATGGTTTACCAATTTGTTCATCTCTTGAACCTACACAGTGGATAAATGCAACACGTTTAGGAGTTTCACCATCGGAAGGTTTAATAACATGTCCAGTAGTAGGACCAGATGCGTTAATCATCCTTTCAATTTCTAAACCAGTAATGACATTAGAGTATCTACCGTAACCATATTCATATTTACCAGAAGGATCGTATGGGTCGTATCCAGTAGCAGCAATGATAGTACCTACTTCAAGTTTAATTTCTTCAGGTTGTTGATCAAGGTCAATAGAACCACGTTCACAAGCTGATACACAGAGACCACATTCAATACAGTAATCTTTATCAATAGTAGCACATAATGGTACAGCTTGAGGGAATGGAATGTATGCAGCTTTAGTCATACCAATACCTTCATCAAAGTAGTTAGGTATTTCGATAGGACAAACTTCAGTACATTGACCACAACCAGTACAGGTTTCTTCATCAACATATCTTGCTTTTTTGTTTACAGTTACAGTAAAGTTACCAATGTATCCGTCAACATCAGTTACTTCTGCATAAGTGATTAATTCAATGTTTTCATGTTTACCACAATCTACCATCTTAGGTGCTAAGATACACATTGAACAATCGAGAGTAGGAAAAGTTTTATCTAATTGACCCATCCTACCACTAATGGTTGGGTTTCTTTCAACTAAATAAGTATGGAATCCCATATCACCTAAATCTAAAGCAGTTTGGATACCAGTAACTCCACCACCAATAACAAGAGCATTGTTATTTACGTCTACCATATGAGGTTCTAAAGGTTCTAATAATCTTACTTTAGCAACTGCCATACGGACTAAATCTTTAGCTTTTTCAGTAGCAGCTTCAGGTTCATTCATATGTACCCAAGAATCGTGTTCTCTTAAGTTAGCAAATTCAAATAAGTATCTGTTTAATCCAGCTTCTTCTACACATCTTCTGAAGGTAGGTTCGTGAAGCCTTGGAGAACATGCAGCTACAACTACTCTGTTAAGGTTTTGTTCTTTAATATCTTCTTGAATAAGATTTTGACCTGGGTCTGAGCACATGTATTTGTAATCTTTTGCTACTACTACGTTAGGTAAAGTACCTGCGTATTCAGCAACAGCTTCACAGTCTACTGCTGCAGCAATGTTAACACCACAGTGACAGACATAAACTCCTATTCTTAATTCTTCGTTTTCATTATTTTTTTCTTCTGCCATTAAATCACCTTGTACAAGTATGTGACATTATCTAATATTTTATAAAAAAAATCTTAGATAAATTTATGTTTATAATTACTATTAATAAAGCTTTCTATTCTAGAAATTAAGTAAGCTTTATATAATAAAAAAACGGTTCATAAAATTTGAATCTTATAGAACATATAAAGGATAGAAAGGATATAAAGATAAAATCTAAAAATTATAAATGAATTGATGAGTAAAACAAAGCTTTAAAACTAGTTTAAATAAAATAGAAAGAAAAAATTAAAAAGTAGATCAATATGGAAAATTAAAGGTAAAAACAAAGATAACAATTAGTAAACGAATATAATTGAAAACAAAGAGTAATATCATTATAAAAGGAATGATAAAAAGTCCTTATTTAAAAAAATAGAAAAACATCAGTATATTGAAAAAATGAAAAAAAAGTAAAAAAAGTTTAATCGTAAATGATTAAACAAATTTAATCTAAACAATAGACATTATAATAGGTAATGTAATTAGACTGACCATCATATCAATAAAAATACAATCAGATGCAACATGGAAATCCAAATCAAAATTAATTGCAAGTGCTAGTGCTAACATTGCTGGAGGCATAGCAGCTTCAATTACAGATATTTGAAATTCAAAACCACCTACACCAAATAATTTTAACACAAAAACAGCAAGAATAGGAGCAATAACAAGTTTAATTACTGATGTAAAAGCTGCCATGTTTAAACTATTTTTTAATCCTCTAAAGTCTATAGATAAACCTAATGAAAGCATGATCAATGGAACAGTTAATGCTTTAAGATATACTAATACATTAGATACAACAGGTCCAATTGGTATATTTGCAACATTAAATAATAAACCTAATACCACAGCCCATAACAATGGAAATGTTAAAATTTTTTTCACAACCTTCTCCAATTTTCCACCGAATAAAAGCAATAGCAATAGATTAAATATAATAAATAATAATGTAGTACCTACATCATAGAATATAGCCCTGATTAATCCATCATTACCAAATACCCCTAAAATTAATGGATAACCGAAAAAACCAGTATTTGCCATAGCTGCAACAAGTACTACACTCCACTTTGTCTTAGTCTCATATTTTTTAATACTCAATATTATATAAGTTATTAAACCACTGATTCCTGCTACAATAATGTTTACAATTGGTAGAATACCTAATTTAGGAATTAATGAAATATTAGTATTATATAATGAATAAAAAACTAAACAAGGCATAGCTATATTAATAACGATTTTATTTAGTGTATCTACATTATTAACCTCTAATAAACCAATTCTTTTAGAAAAATAACCTAAGAAAATAATGATTAATATAACTAAAAATGTATATTCTAAACTCATATTATCACGAAAATACTTTTAAAAGAAAAAATAAGTTAAAATAAAAATTAGATAAAATTAAAAAATTATCTAAATAATTATTTTGTATTCATATTATATAAATATGTTTAGAAAATTAAATTATAAGATATAAACTATTAAAAATTAATTAGAAATTTTATACGGTTTATTAAAATAATTTAAATATATTAGCAATTAAAATCTACTTATTGAAGATATTTAAATAAAAAAATTTAAAAAAATTAAAAAATTGTAAAATATTGTATTATTATGATTATAAATTTTAAATAACTAGTAATAAAAAAAATTTAAAAATTAAATTAATTTATAAAAAAATGATTTAGATAAATAAAATTTGAAAAAAATAGTTTAACAGATTTATAAACAAATAATAAATTTTAATTGACAATAAAAAAACAAGAAATTTACTAATATAGTAACAATAATAAACAAAAAAATATTTTATTAAAAAAATTAACTAATAAAGTATATAAAATAAATTTAAATAGAAATAATAAAAAAGAAGATTATTAAGACTAATCTACAACTCCTTCATTAGTAATTTTATATACACATTCACCTTCAGGTAAATGAGGACTGTCAACAAGTCTAGCTATTCTTTTACCAGCTAAACCTTTTTTAAGCCAGATTCTATAAGTAGAAGCATGTCCTAAAACATGACCTCCAGTTGCTTTAGTAGGGCTACCAAAGAATGCGTCAGGTCTTGCTTGGACTTGGTTTGTAATGAATACAGCTAAATTATAAGTATTGGCTAATTGTTGAAGAACATGTAAATGTTGGTTAAGCTTTTGTTGTCTTACAGCTAATGATTCCCTTCCAACATATTCAGCTCTGAAATGAGCCATTAATGAATCAACAATTACAAGTTTAACATTACATCCACTTTGAATAAGTTCATTAATTTTTTCAGCCATTAATATTTGGTGAGATGAATTAAATGCTCTTGCAACATGAATCTTCTGTAAAACCTCTTCATGATCTAGGTCAAATCTATCTGCAATTTGTTCGATACGTTCAGGTCTAAATGTATTTTCTGTATCGATATATACACATTCCGCATCAAGACCACCTTGTTCTAGAGGTAATTGTACTGTAACTGCAAGTTCATGGGAAATCTGACTTTTACCTGAACCAAACTCTCCAAATACTTCAGTGATAGATTGAGTTTCAATACCTCCACCAATTAATTCATCGAAAGCTTCACTTCCAACTGTAATATGACCAATATCTTTTCTTCTTTCCATTACATCATATGCAGTTTCAAAATCAATTTTTTCAGATTTACGAGCCGCCTCGATAACCTTTTCAGCAACACCTTCACCAATTTCAGCTTTTACAGATAATTCTTTAGCAGTAGCTGTTGCTAATCTCATCATATCAGCAAATCCAGCGTCCCTTAACTTTTGAGCAGTTTTTTCACCAACATTAGGTAAATCTTCTAATTCTACCATAACCATTCCTCACATATTATTATATTATTATATTTATAAAAAAATTAAAATTATTTAGATATCTTAATAAGATTTTGAGATAATTTTCTTAGGACTTAATCTTAATTCCTCATCAAAATCATTAAAGTTAACATCGGCAATAATGTCTATATTCATACCTTCTAAATTCTCTACTTTACCTTCTAAAGGTCCTAAATCACCACTATCATCAACAAGTTTAATAATTTCATCCTGTTTTAAGTCCAATAATTCTTCAACCAAGCGTGAGAAGAAAGTAATCTGTATATCTCCTGTATCATCTGAAAGCATACCTGGAAGCATTAACAAATAACTAGGTTCATCGATTGCTTCACCACAGTATTGACAATAATAACCTTCTTCATCTTTGTCTAATCTAGAATTACAATTAGGACATCTTGCAAGTAATAAATTATTAGCAGACAAATTATTTAAGGTACCTGAGACTCTAATATTTGTATCATCATCTTCAATAGTTTCTATAGTCTTTGAAACATATATTGAATCTTGTATATCCTCAAATGATGGTAAGGACTTAATCTCTTTATCAGTTATTTCTGAAATATTAGAACTACCATTAATACTTAATTCCAAATGGTCACCATTAAAAGCAACACGTGGATTGATTAATTTAATAGGATCACCTACTTCAAATTCTTTAGAAGAATCTGGACTCCAATTAGCTACCCTAATGGATCCGGTATTATCGGCAATTTCCATATTCCTTACAGAACCTTTAGAACCATCATCCCTTTCGAACTCTCTAATATCATTAACACTTAAAATTCTTCCAATAAGTTTAATGTTTTGATCATCTTCATCTAACTCATCAATAGTTCTTGTATTATAAACAACATTTTCCAAAGTTTCAAGTGAAGATATATATTTGGATTCCTCTTCATTTAAAGGAATAATCCTAGATGTTTTACCAATGTTTAATTGAATATCATACATTCCAAGTCTTGTTCTTGCATTTTCAATTAAATAGGCATGACCAATTTCTAAATCCTCGTTTGCTTTATCATCCCATAAAGACAAGGTAATCAGTCCAGTCTCATCAGCAAAATCAACTGATCTGACTAAACCGATTGAATTATCATCTCTTTGGAATTCCCTAACATCCTGAATACTGAGAACACGGCCTATAATATCGAATTCCTCTCCATCTTCCTCTGCTTGTTGAACTTGTTCGATTTTACGAGGTCCTAAACTCATTTTATATTCTTCAAGTACAGCGATTAAGTCTGCTGGTTCTTTTGGATTTATTGTAAAACTAGATTGCCAGTTAGTATTTACCCTATAACCAGAAGTGGAATAATCATCATATTCTATATTACCGCCGGAAACCTTTAGAATATCACCTTTTTTAATATCTAACTTAGTATCATTACCCCATAAGGTAACCCTTATGGAACCTGTATCATCTAAAATTTCGATGGTTTTAACATAGCCTTCTGTTCCGTCTTTACGTTCAAATGTAATAGTATCCTGAATTTTAGATACAAGGCCTATTAATGTAACATCATTTTTCTCTTCAGCATCACCTATTTTGAAAAGGGTTTCCTCCATCTCAGGAACATCAAAATCTCCTTTAATGATTTTACTGTTTCTATGAGTTAAAGCAATCTCATTACGATTTTCCCTTACAACTGCATTTAATACTTTAATTGAATCTCCTACATCTAATTCTAAAGTATCAATTAAATCAACATCTTTATTCCATAAACTATATTGAATTTTACCAGTTCCATCCTGAAGTTCAAGTGATGTGACCTTCCCTTCTCTACCATCACGTTCAAAAGTATTTACACGTCCTTTACGTATAATTCTTCCAATTATATTAACTTTATTATCATCTAAACTTATAGAGCCAATATCTGTAATATCCTCTTTATATTCAGGAAAATCCGGATAATCATCAGGGTTTTTCTTGTTAATAGTGGAACGAGGTTGAAGGTGTATTTCATCTACATTATTAAAACCTTCTTTAACATCCACATCATTAATCTGAATAACATCCCCCTCGGAAACATTCTTTAAAAGAGGTATATTCTGAGTCCAGAAAACAACCTTTTTCTGTCCAGTATCATCAGCAAGTTGTACATTACAAAGTTTTCCTTCTTTACCTTTACGAGTCTTAAAAGATTTGGTATTTGCAACAGACATTACCCTACCAATAACAGTAACATGATCCTGACCTGCCTCCAAATCACCAATCTTAATATTGTCTCCAGAAACAATACCTTCATTTTTTTCATCAATGTATTTTCCTGTAATAAGTCTAGCAAGATCAATATCATCCATAAAGTCTACATCTTCATAGTTTTTCTTCTTTTCTTCCAATTCCTTTAAAAAATCCTCTTCAGACATTACATCCTTGATTTTTTCATATTCTTTTCTTACGTCTTCCTCCATACCAGACCCTCACAAAATTATTTTATACTTTCAATTACCCTATATAAACAATAAGTCCTAGAGCATGTGAAAACTAATATTTCTAAAATCCTACATAAAAAAATATTAATATATAATATATATTATTATGAAATTTTATTAAAAATAATTTGTAAATTATAATAATATATTATTATATTTAGAATATTAAAACTTATTAATAAATTTTTTCAGGATTTGATAAAATCTTTTAAAATAGACCATATCTCTATTTTTTAAATAAAAACTAATAAAACAATATGTATATAATTTTATTATTTTGATTTTAAAAATAAAATAAAAATAGAAACAATCTAAGAGATTAAAATATTAAACTAAATTAAATTAAAAAAAAACATTCAATAGATTATTATATATAGATAAAAATTCTATTGTAAAGAAGGACCTCTTATATTGTATAAACACTGATGAAAATTAAAGAAAATTGAATCTAAGGATTAAATAGGTAAAATTGAATCTAGATAGGATTAGAACATGATATTATAAAACTTTTTTATAAAGATTATTATAGTTTAATCAATTTAAATTATAAAAAAGAAAAAAATGGTTTAATAAGCATTTGTATTGCTTTTTAAAATAGTTTTAATCATAATAGCCACATCTAAACCAAAATGCCAATTTTCTACATATTCAATATCATATTCAATACGCTTTTTAATAGATGTGTTACCTCTACATCCATGAATCTGAGCCCAACCTGTAAGACCTGGACGTACTTGATGCTTAACCATATATTTTGGAATATCCTTTCTAAACTGTTCTACAAAGAATGGTCTTTCTGGTCTAGGACCTACAACACTCATATCACCTTTTAAAACATTGAAGAATTGAGGAAGCTCATCAATACTAGTTTTTCTAATAAATTCTCCAATTTTCGTTTTACGAGGATCATCTGGCGTAGTCCACTCTGATCTTTCTTCACTAGGATTTTGAACCTTCATACTTCTGAATTTATACATCATGAAGTGTTTTTGTTGATAACCCACTCTCTCCTGTTTGAATATAATAGGACCTGGAGAGGTTAACTTAATCAAAACAGCCACAATTATCATTATAGGTGAAGTAATAATAATTGCAATTGTAGCAACAACAAGATCAGATATCTTCTTAACAGTCTTATTAAATGCATCATCTAATGGAACATATCTTATATTAATTATAGGAATATCCTCAATCATGTCTACAGATGGTCTTGCTGGGAAATATTGGGTATATGCAGGAATAATCTCTGCTTTAATACCTGCGTTTTCACAGCTATCCACTAGTTTATTAATATGTTTATAATATTTCAAAGGAATAGCAAGTATAACCCTATCAAAAGAGTGGTCATGCAAGATTTTATCTAAATCTCCAAATGAACCAACAATAGGAACGCCGTCCACCAGTTTGCCTACCCTCTCAGGCCTACCTAAGAATCCATAGATTTTATAACCTAAATATTTATTCTGGGCAATCTTCCTTTCAAAGTTAAAAGCTAGTTCATTATCACCAACAATAAGAATATGTTTAAGGTTTTTATCATTTTCCCTTAATTCCATTAAAAATCCGCGAACAACAGATCTTTCAAATATACCAAATATAGAAGAGAATATAGGAAGTAGAAACATCAATATTCTTGAAAAGTTAGGCTGATTAATAATAAATAGGATTGTCTCAAGTACAAAGAATGCGGTAATATTAACTTTTATTATTTGACTAGCCTCTGAGAAAATACTTCTATGAGTTCTAAATGGCTTGTACAAACCAAAACTAAAATATAAAATCAGATATACAGGCAAAATAGCCAATAATAAAAATAGTGCATATTCCTCATAACCTAAGTGACCACCAATAGGCCCAAAAATAGTTGTGTAAAATCTAACATAAGCTGCGCATAATAATGAGAAAACAATGACTAAAACATCTGATAAAACTAAAATAGCATTTAACAATCTCTGGTTCTGTCTAATCATTATATCCCTTAATTTTTATAAAATTGGATTTTATAATATTTTAAATATAATTTATTAAAACTAATATTAGTATTTATTTAATAAAGTTTTTAAACAAATAATAATATTTAAACTAATATTATAAAAATATAATTAAAAATCAATTTGACTTTTTAAATAGATTTAATATTAAATGTACAATTAACAGTAAAACAATACCAATATAAACCAATCCATTTAAGAGGGGAGAATATCTATCTCTATAATGTTTATGATAGAAGATATACATTGCCCTATAAAATTCATAAATCAATTTATTTTTCTGTTTTTTACTACTTGCACCTTTAAGGTGGGTGATTTTTACTTTTCCATAATAGACAATTTTATATCCTGCATTTTTAATCCTATAACATAGGTCAATATCCTCACCATACATGAAAAATGTCTCATCCAAAAGACCAATTTCATCTATAACCTTAGACTTCATTAAAATAAAGGCCCCTGTTAGGCAATCTATTTCATATATTCCAGAATCATCCAGATCATCTAAATTATAATTATCATTGGAATCATTATGGCTAGGAATATGAAACAATCTATAAAATGAATTAGTGGGATTTGGAAAACTACGTCTACATGCCTTATCTAATTTGCCGTCTTCAAGACAGACTCTTACACCAAGTGCCCCTACATCATCATGGGACTGAATATAATTCAAAGCTTCAGTAAGTGTATTGTCTTCTACAATAGTATCTGAATTTAATAATAGATAATATCCGGGATTTGAATCCTTGATAGCTAGATTATTAGCATATGCAAATCCTCCATTTATACTGGATTGGATAAATCTAACTCTGGACTCATCTGCGAAAAAATCCTCTAATTTCTCTAAACTTCCATCACCTGATGCATTATCGACTATAATAATTTCATAATCACAGGATAAGGATGAGTTTAATACTGATTCTATTGTATTTCTTGTAAGTTCAAATGTTCTATAATTTACAATGATGATTGATAAATCCATACTTACACCTAATGATTATTTTTTAAATAATTTAAAGAGATTTTTAAATAGTCTTAGCTCAATCTTAAAGTAGTTTAATGTATTAGATCTCTTAAAATCTGTTTTTTTAATCTTGTTTCTATTATTTAATCCTTCCCTAATCCCGTCTAAATAGATTTTACCAAAACCTTTCCTTCTAAAGAAGAGATATTTTATTAAAAATCCAATGAAATAAAATATAAAATTTACAATTTTCTGCGGTATTGGAAAGTCTTTATATATTAACCATATATTGTTTCTTGCAGATATCCTAACCTTAAACTCATTATATTGACTACCTGTAGTACCGCTACCTATGTGATATACAATTGCATCAGGACAGAAGTAATTCTTATATCCATATATTCTTGATCTGTATGCAAGTTCCACATCCTCCATATATGCAAAGAATTCCTCCTCAAAATATCCAATCTCCTGAAAAACGGATTTCTTATATAATGCGGCACCTGCACATGAGGAAAATATATCCCTGGAATTAGTATATTTGTTTATAGGTTGGTTAAAACCTGTTTTCTTAGTATTTGCTAATAGGGTATACTCGTCACCAGCATCATCTATCAAGTCCCTATTATTAAATTGAATCATTTTTGATGAAACTGAGAAAATATCCTCTCTAGACTCAATACAATCAATCAAATTTGAAATAGTGTTATTTTCCATTTCTATATCATTATTAAGTAAAAATACATATTCTGATTTTGAAGCTTTAATTCCCTGGTTTACCGCTTTTGCAAAACCAAAATTTTGCATATTTTCTATAATATTTATAGGAATCTTATAACCTTCATCAATTAAATTATGAATATAATCTAAACTATTATCAGAGGAATTATTATCAACAACAATAATCTCTTCAATATTGTCATAATTAGTTAAAAGAGAACTAAAGTATAATGGCAAGAATTTCAAACCATTATAATTTGGTGTTACTATTGAAACTTTCATTATATCACAGAATTTATTTAAATTAATTTATGCTTTAAAATAATGAACCAGAAATTTAAATGTCTTTAAGTACTATAAATCAAATAATTACATAATGCTTTATTTTTAAGTTAAATTACTATTTATTAATAAATTATAATCATATTTATTAAATTATTTGTGAATTAATAACCTACTTAATTAATTAAATTATATAATATCAATTTATTTAAAATTATTTAGGCTAAATTATCTATTGTAAAAAAAATTATTATACAATATATTGTATATTGTTTATATACTGTTTTTAAATCTCTTCCATAATTTATAATATAATTTTGGATAGATTAGAAATAGCTTAATTTTACGATTGAAATTATTATCTTGATTATCATATGGTTTAAACTTTTTAAGTTTATTAAACAGATCTAATTCTTTCATTTTATTATTTATCTCATCAAAGGAACAGTTATTTTCATAGAATAGATACATTAAATTCCCAAAGATAGCTTTTGGAATTCTATTAGTGGTAATCAAATCTACAAGATCCCCACTGTTATTATCATAATATTTAAAATAGCCTTTAAGATTTTCTAATGTGTTTATAAATTGGAATCTCTCAAGGGAAATAGAGTGACTTACAGATTTAGAATGTTGCAGGTAAAAATATGTAAAGTCCTTAGATATTCCAATAGATTTTCCATGAATTAAAGCTTTAATTGCAAATTCTGTATCCTCTCCATAAACTGAATTCTCATCAAATAATATATTATAATCTTTTATAATCCAGGTTGGATAAATCAACTGTACAAAGTTAAAGGATATTCTCATGAGAAATTCAAGTTTCAGAAAATCGTGAACAGAGATTAGATTTAAATTTCCTATTTCCTCATATAATTGATTTGAACTTAGATAGTTATTATCAGTATCTACCTTCATAAGTTTTGTAAATCCAAAATCAGCATTGTTTTGATAGATTCCATTATAGAGGTTTTGAATATGATCTTTATCAAGATAATCATCATCATCTACAAATATAATATACTTTCCAGATACATTTCCCAAACCAATATTTCTAGATCCGCTTGCACCTAGGGATTTTTTATTTTCTATTATTGTATATGAAATATCCGTATCAGATAAAGTATTCTCTATAATGTTTACTGTATTATCACCTGAATTGTCATCTACAAATATAATCTCAAAATCTTTAAAACTCTGATTTATTAATGATTTAATGGTTTTTTCTATGATTAAACTTGCATTATATGTTGGAATAATCACACTTACCTCAAAAGACATCAAAACACCCTTTATTAATAATTTAATATCCATTGAATATTTAACCAATATTATAAATAATATACAATCAATAGCTAAAGTCTAATAGATATAATTACTGTTTCAATAAATAATCAACTATCCTTTTAGATGAGTTAGAATCTAAATAATCAAATTCATAGTTAAGAAATTTATATAATCTGTC
>JBJEIL010000143.1:0-25274 GCA_051876995.1 Methanobrevibacter sp.
TATAATGTATTTAATTATATTTGTTTAATTAAGATATTTGTTTTATCCATTAATATATTGATTTTATATTTTTTATATAAAAAATATTTATTTTATATTACTATTTTATAAAAAAAATTATTTTATTTTGCATTGAATTTTTACATAATATAAAAAATACAGTTAATTTGATTTTTAAAATGTTTCATCTGCAATTTTTTTTTATTATAAATTTAAAAAAATAGTATATTATTTATATGATTTTTTAAAAAACATTTAATAATGATAAATAGTATTCTTTTAAATAATTTTTATATAACAACTACGGTGTTTTTTGTAGTTTCCATACTTGCAATATTGATGGATGAGTTTATTGGTGAGGTTCCATCAAATATACATCCAGTTGTATTTATTGGAAAGTTAACTAATTTTTTTAAGAATATATATATAAAGTTGGATTCACATCTTTCAGGATTATATTTGCTTTTATCAGTTGTTTTTGTATTTTTGATAGTAAGTTATATTGTACTGTTGATTATCACATATTTGCCATTGATAATTACAATAATACTTTTTGCATTACTTCTATCCTCCACATTTTCAATTAACCTACTTTTAAGTTCTGCTGAACATGTCAGAATCCTTTTAGAAAATAGGGAAGTTTTTGCAGCTAGGGAAGCTGTATCACAGTTAGTAAGTAGGGACTTAAGTGGTTTAAACCAGAACTACGTTATATCAGCTACAATTGAAAGCTTGACAGAAAATGTTACAGACTCTGTAATAAGTCCATTGTTCTATTACTTTGTATTGGGATTTTTAATTATCATATTTAATTGTTATAACCATTTATTCGATCATAGTTATATTGTAACGAATCTCAATCTATTTGTTTTAAATAATATGCAGATAGATGCAAATAGGGTTGTCATTGATTTAATATTTGTATGTATAATCATTGCATATCTCTTTAGAATTGTCAATACACAGGATGCTATGGTTGGATATAAAACTAAAAAATATATTAAAATCGGATTTTTTCCTGCAATATGCGATGACTTATTAAACTTCATTCCAGCAAGGATTACAGGATACTTAATGATATTGTCTGCAAGAATTCTGGGTATGGATTGGAGGAATGGTTTAAGGATAATGAGAAGAGATGCAAGAGCATGTGAAAGTCCAAACTCAGGTTATCCAATGGCTGCTGCAGCAGGTTCACTTTCAATACAATTGATTAAGAGGAATAACTATATCTTAGGAGATCCAATAAAACGTATAGAGCCATATGATATTAGAAGGGCATACAATTTATCTAGATGGACTATATTCCTTTTCATTCTATTCCAATTTATAATTCTATTCCTGATATTAATCGTAATGTGGATAATTTAATTTCCTGATTTTCTATTTTTTTTACTTATTTTTTACTAATATTATTAATATTATTGTATGTCAATTGTTTTAGTTGTTTATCCTTTGTTTATTGTTTATTTCAATTTACTCTATAATCTATTTAATTGTAATGTATTTTTTTAGTTTCCAATTATTATTTAAGTTATCAATATATAATGTTGTTTTGTTTTTCAATTTATCACATTATAATTATTGTTTAATTAATATATGATATAAAAACGTTTATTTGATTAAATAAATACTTTTTTCCTATTTTTAAATATAAAATTATTTTTTAAATAAGGATATTTTATTAATTTTAAAAACTTTATTTAATAAAAAACATATTATTAATATAAATCAGATTTTATTTTTTTTTAAATAGGTTTTATACATAAAACAAAATTTATTAAATTGATTATTCTTTGGTATAATATAATTTAATTAAAAATAAGGGTTTTATAGGTGTAATTATGAAGATTGCAATAATATCAGTTACAGAAAATGCTAAAAATTTAGGTTTAGAGATTCAGGAGAAATTATCTAAAGATCCTACAGTTATAAGGTGTGATTGTTTCTATAAAAATGTTAAGGAAAATTTTAACTATGCTTTCAATAACTATGATGGTATAATTGCAATAATGGCTAGTGGTATTACAGTTAGAACTATTGCCCCTTTAATCGAATCAAAAGATAAGGATCCTGCAATATTAAATATAGATGAAAAGGGGGAATATGTTGTAAGTCTACTTTCAGGTCATTTAGGTGGTGGAAATGATTTAACAAGAAAAATAGCTAGGTTAATCAGAGCAAAACCTGTCATTTCAACATCTACAGATGTAAACTATAAATATGGTGTTGATACAATTGCATCTAGATACTATTATAGGATTAATAATGTCAAATCAATATTGCCATTTAATAAGGCCGTTTTAAACAATATACCTTTCACTGTTAAATCAGAAAAGGATATAAGCTTTTTAAGAAAATACTTTTTAGGATGCAAGTTTGAGCAATTACCTGAAAGGGGATACTCCGAAAATAATCTTGAAGATAAGGTGAACTTAGGACAAATCCAATTCTCATTTAAAAGTGACAGTCAGGAATTTACACTTGAAATGTATGAGAGAAAACTTGTAGTGGGCATTGGTTCAAGACGTGGTAAGACTATGCAAAATGTAATGATTGCTGTTGAAAATGCACTTGAAAATTTAAATATACCTATCAGTAGAGTTAATAGTTTTGCAACTATATCAATTAAAAAAGATGAAGATGGAATAATTAATGCATGCAAACATTACAATAGACCATTAGAAATAATTGATATAGATGAAGTTCGTAATTTCACATCAGATGATTGTTCCAGATCTGAGTTTGTGCAGAATAAGTTTGGAATAGACGGTGTCTGTGAACAATGTGCAATGATAGCTGTAGGCGAAGATGGAAAATTAATTCATAAAAAAATAGCAATGGATGGCGTAACTGTAGCAGTAGCTGTTTCAAAATAAATTTAGGATTTTGCTTAATTTATTATTATTATTATTGTTTAAATTAGTATAGATTATTTAATATTTTTTTTAAAAAAAAGATAATTATGGATTATTTTATAATTTAAAAATGATTTAGTTAGTAATTTAATTAATTTTATAGAAAAATTGCAATGGATTGATTTTATAAATTGCAACTTATTTAGTTAATATATAAAAAAAGTAAGTGAGTAGATATTTCAATATTCAAGATTTATAAAGAAGTTTTAACATTAAATAAAAATACTGGTTAAAATTATAACTTTACAAAAATAGCTTAAATTAAAAAATAAAATAAAATTTTATCTATAATGATTCTAACTTACTTAGAATTTCCCATATTAAAGTTCTAGCATGTACAGGAATATTAGGATCATTACTAATATCATCTAGGATAACAATAACTGAACTTGCCCTTACTGTATCGTCGTCTTCTCCATTCATTAAAATGTCATTAGATTCTTCTGCAGCCTTTCTAATGTTTCTTGGAACAGTATTGTTTTCCATAATATAATTTAATATCTCTGAAACTTCTTGAAATATTTCGTTAACCATAAATAACACTCCTTTAAATTTATTTTTGGTAAATAAAATAAACTGTTATTATTTATTTTTTTTATAATATTAAAATTTTGCTAAAATTAATATTATTTTATTATAATATATAAGCTTTTTTTTTAAAAAAATAAAATACATTTGAAAAATAGTTTATAGTGAATTTAATGTTTGGGATATATACTGTGTTTTAGCTGTTAATTCGATAAATTCAGCAAGGTTAGATGCTTCCTCTATATCAGATCCAACAGTAATTATTCCATGATTTTTTAAGATTAATACATCTGAGATATTATCCTTATTTTCTTTAAATGCCTTACCAACATTCTCTGCAAGCTCTAATGTTCCCGGTTTGTAGTATTTAATTTCAGGATTTGTAGGAGCTTTAATTGGTCCGAAACCTTCATATCTTTTAAGCTTTTTATTGGAGTGGGCATAGCCTGTAGCAAATGGTGAATGTGTATGTACAATACTTGATACATCCTCACGGTTCCTGTAGATAGAACAATGCATTACATACTCAGATGAAGGCTTACCATCGGACAATATATTTCCATCTAAATCAATAACTACAATTTTATCCTCTGTTAGATCGCCTAATGAAACCAAGGTTGGTGTAATGGCTACCAAATCTGAACCATCATCTGATTTAAACTTTATACTGACATTTCCTGATTTTCCAGGAACTAGGCCTAAGTCATAAAGTTTTTTTGAATATTCTACAATAAGTGTTTTTGAATCTGTCATATTTTACCTCCTATAAAAAAAATAAAATTTATTTATATGAATTTTAATTGTCTATAAACTCCTTTATCAAGTACAGGAACTTCCGCAGGAGTTGGTTCAATATTATAAATCTTCTGGAACTCGGTCTGGGTCTGAAATGTTCCTGAATTTATTAGATGTATGCCATTGAATACCCTATGTGTGTTAATGTGTACATGTCCAGTATGGAACACATCTGGAACATCGGAGATTACAAGATAATCCTCAAGTTCTGATGCAAGCGGAGTTCTTTCTCCATATATTGGTGCTAGATGTCGTTTTTTAAGGAGTTCTTCCATTAATATATCGTTTCTTTCATGGGAAAATCCTTTGACACTCATTGCCATATCATCAAAACTACGTCCATGGTATATTAAAACTTTGATTCCATCTAATGATACATATCCTGGATTACTGATAAATTCCACATTATTTAATTCATATAATGATTTTGCATATTTTTCTGGTACAGCAGGTTGAGGCTCTGCAACTCTGGATGCGTCGTGGTTTCCAGGAGTAATAATGATTTTAATGTCACTTCTGATTTGTCCTAAGTAACTAGCTGCCTTGTCATATTGTTGACGAATGTCCTTAATTTCCAGTTCCTTTTCCTGGTTTGGATAAACACCAATTCCGTCCACAATATCTCCACCAATAATAAGATATTTAACATCATTAGCTATTCTAACTTGTTCCTCGTTACCATATTCACCGTTTATCCACATGATAAACCTTTCAAATGCCTCGGGAAGAAACGTTTTACTTCCTATATGTACATCAGATAGGAATACTATACCGAAGTCCATCTCTTTTTGAGGTATTCTTGGAACACCTGGATGTATAATTTGGTTTCCAATTGCAAGCTGATTTCCACTACCCTGCATTTTACTTGCAAGGATTCCTACTACCTCATCCTTTACAAGTTTCTCAGCCTCATTATACAATTCAGTATTATCCTTACTAAATAGGATTGGAATCGTACCGGTTTCATCCTCGAATTCAATTAATTTATGGCCTTTTTTAGTGGTTCTAATTTCATTGACCATTAAGATTAGGGCCAAATCAGTCTGATCATCTGAGATATCTTCAATCTTCTGGTATACTCTAAGTTCAGGTCTTTTAGATAGAATCTCAGCTTCCTTTTCATATCTGCTTCTGAAGTAGCTTATAAGGTTTCCAATTTCACCGCTGGTATATGATTTGTTACTTGTATCCTGAAGTATCTCAAAATCATATTCGACATTGCTCTTCTCCATGTTTCTTCTGCAGATTTTGTGGTAATCCTTGATGTTTTTAATATCGGCGATCTTTTCAGCCTGTGCATCAGTACCTGGATTATATCTTATTTTAGATGCATCAAATTCCTCGTCCTCTTTTGATTCGTCTAATTCATTTTCAATTGAAGTTTGAGGTTTTTCTATCTCCGGTTCTGTTTTTATGTTGTTGTTTTGTGTGGTGTTTTCTATTTGTGGTTCTGTTTCTGGTTTTATGTTTCTGGTGGTTTTTTCTGGTTCTCTTTCTATATTGTTGTTTTCAATATCCCCAATTTCTTTTGAAATTTTTAAATCATTATTAATGGCCTTATTTAATGGTTTATTTTGATTTTGAATACTTTTAATATCTTTGGATTTCAAATCATCCATATTTTCCCCATTAATTAATTTCTCTACAATGTCCTCATTAACAGATACAAAGTCATCTTTTGTAAGGTCACTGCTTTTTAACTTAACAATGATTGATGATGTAAGAGTTAAAGGATCATTTGATTCTAGAATCTTAGAGTATGCAGCTGGTGATAGGTTGAAACCTTTTTTTGCAAATTTTAAAAGAATTTCTGAAGACATAATAATCATTTTTATTTGTTTATAGGACTTAAATCATTTAAAGCTGATTTTAAGCTAATACCGGTAAATTTAAATAAATCCTTAATTTATTATAAAAGAATGTTTCTAAATTTTTATCATTATTTAATTTTTTATTTAGAATTATATAAAATTTTACGAATAATTTAATCAATGGATTTTTTCAGATATTTTTTTATAAATTAGGTATATTTTTATATTAATAAATTTAAATATAGTATAATAAATCAAGGATTTTTCAAATATATTAGTAATTTAATTAAATAATTTTTATTATTATATTTAATATTTTCATGATTTAAAATTTAGAACGTGATATAATGAATAAAGTGCTTAAAGGAATACTTATAATAGTTTTATTTATAGGTTTTTTCGAAGCTGGGTTATTAAGTTCTTATACTATAGTTACATCTCAAGTTCCAGATGTAGGTGGATTAATTAACCTACAAATGGATACTATAAATGGAATCTTTTCATCTCAAAATATTAATAGTGTAGTTATTAAAGATCCAACACCTATTAATGTAACAAATAAACAGGAGTTTGCAACACAACTGCAGAACCTGACGGGTGTAGATGGAATCGATTATAATAATTTAACTATCGGAACATTTGATTCTACTGATGATGACGAAATCAATTTAAATATTACTGCATATGGTTATTCAAGTCCTTCATCTTCAAGTTCATCAATTGTAATCAGTGCAAGTCCTGACTATAAGATATTGGCTACTGCTACTGCTAATTTAACCGATGAAGGTTATCAAGTTAATTTAAATTCAATTAAAATTAATTCAATATTAAAAATATATAATCCTAATGCAACTAACACAGTTAATAGTACGTCAAATGGATCCAATGATTCATTAGGAATTGTTTAATAATGATTTTTAATTTAATATTATTTTTTTATAATTTTTAATTTTGATAACTATTTTTTTAATATTTTAATGTAAATGGATAATAGTTGGTATTATGATAAATGTTATTGGTATTGGCCAGAATAGAGACACAATGACACTTGGAGCTTTAAAAGCCATTGAGGATTCTGATGTAATTGTTGGTTATAAAAATTACATTGAAGCTATATCTGATTTAATTGAAGGTAAGGAAGTAATTAAAAAAGGTATGGGTGATGAGGTTAAGAGAGTTGAAATGGCTATAGAAAGAAGTCTTGAAGGTAAGACTGTGGCTATTGTATCTTCAGGTGATCCTGGTGTATTTGGAATGGCAAATGTATTGTTTCAAATAGGAAGTAAATATGATGATATTGACATAAATGTTTATCCAGGTGTTTCAGCATTGAACTACTCTGCAAGTAAACTTGGAGCTCCACTTCATGATTTTGCAGCTATTAGTTTAAGTAATCTATTAACTCCATTATCCGAAATTGAAAATAAATTGGAACATGCCTTAAAGTCAAACTTGATTATAGCTATTTATAATCCAATAAGTAAGTCAAGAAAAGAGCCATTTAAATTGTTCATGGACTTAACTTTAAAAATCCGTGGAGAGAATACGTTAATAGGTATTGTAAACAGTGAAACCTATCCGTCAAAAGTTAGGGTAATTAAATTAAAAGAGCTTGATCCAGATAAGATTAACATGTTTACATGTCTTGTTGTTGGAAATAAGATGACCTATGAGGAAAATGGTTATATGATTACCTCAAGAGGGTATGTGGTTCGTGAAAGATTGCATCCAATGTCTGTGGATTTCTATCAAAGATATATTGATGGTGAAACTCCAACGGGACCAAATAAATCCTGTGGTTATTATCCATGTCATGAGGACGGTCAATACTGTGATTTCTGTTACTGTCCATTCTATCCTTGTGGAGATCCGTCAACAGGTGGAAGGTGGATTAAGAATAAGAATGTATGGTCATGTGAGGACTGTGTGTGGGTACATAAAAAGGAAAACATTGACTGTATAAAACCATATGTTAATAATTTAGTTAAAGAGCCTAATGATTTATTAAAGAATAAGAAGGCCCTTTTAAAATTGAGACGGGCTTGTATTTTGTCAAATCCGAAAGTGGAATAATCAACTTCTTATTTTAAAATTTATTTTCATGTCTTTAAGGATAATCCTAATACTATCTTTTAAAAATTATTAATTCTCATTTAAGATTGTTGATTATTTGTTGAGCTATTTTTTTATTATTTTATCCTATTTTTTTTAATAATCAATTTTTTATTAATACCATTTTTTTTATAGGCTTATTGTATTGATTTTTTTTTAAATGGCCGGTCTTTATTATCTATTTATAAATCTACTAAATATTATTAATTAATTTTTGTAAATACTAGATTTTTTATCTATCTTTGATTTTTATCAATTATAATTCATGAAAATTTAATATTTATATTTAAAGAAATAAAATATATAATATTGGATTTAGAATTTTTTTAAAAAATTTTAATATATTGAAGGGATTTAATGCCGAGTATTAAAGATATTTTAATTGAAATGAAGAATATGTCAGAGTTAATGGTAGATTTAGCCTATTCTGCTGTTCTTTTTAATAGTAAAGACGCCTCACATGAGGTGCTGAAATTAGAAAATAGAATTAATAGTTTAAATTATGAAATTAAGACTCAATCTCTTTTAGCTGCAAGGTCAAAAGAGGATGCTGAGGAATTAACTGCATTACTTGAAATTGCAGAAGCAACCGAATCAATTGCAAACGCTGCAAAAGATTTAGCTGATTTAGTAATCAAAGGATTCAAACCACATCCAATTTTTAAACGTGTTATGGAAGAATCCGATGAGATGATTGCTAGTGTAACTGTAAAAGGGGATTCTGAACTGTGCAATAAAAGTTTAGGAGACCTATTGTTAGATACCCGTACCGGTATGAGGGTTATAGCTATTAGACGTTATGACACCTGGATTTACGGACCAAATAAACATACTGTAATATTAGAAGATGATGTATTACTTGCTAAGGGAACTGAAACAGGTTCTGATATATTAGTTCAAATTGCAGACGGAGAAATGTCATTTGATGACCTTTCTGATATTAGTTTAGATGACGATGATGATTAAATTATAAAATTTTTCAATTTTTTTTATTTAATATGAGTTAATTTATTCTATATTGTTTTAAAAACCTTTTATTAATTAAATAATGTTGATATAATGAAATATAAAACTAAAGTAGATAAGTTACCTCATATAATTAGGATAAATAAATCTTTTATTAGGGAAAGTTTAACTGCTCTTTTAATATGTGCTATTGGAGATTTATGCGCAGGTATAATCTTAGGAAATATGACTTATTTCTTAGACTTATTCCCTGGACTTCTTGTTCTTATTCCTGGAGCTATTGGAATGAGAGGTAATATATTCGGATCTTTTGCATCAAGATTAAGTACCAACCTCCATATCGGTACTTTAGATCCAGAATTTAAATGGTCTCCAATACTTAATACTAACCTTTTAGCTTCATTTATATTAACTATGGTTTTATCACTATTTTTAGCTATTTTTGCTAAGTTAATATGTTTTATCTTCCACTTGAAATGTATTGGTGTTATGGATATGATTCTAATATCCGTTTTCGCAGGTGCAATTTCAAGTATTATAATGTTGCCGATTACATTTTTCATATCCATTAAAAGTTATATAGGTGGATGGGACCCGGATAACATAACAACACCTATTGTCGCTGCATTTGGAGATTTATTTACTTTACCTGCAATTATAGCATCAATATATATCTTAAAATTGTTTATTAACAATTATTTTATTAAAACAATAATATTTGTTGGGGTTTTAGTCTTTATTATATTATTATTTGTATATGCTATAAGCTCTAACGGGGATATTAGGTTGATTCTTAGACAATCAACACCTACATTGGTTTTATGTTCATTCTTAGGTATATTTGCAGGATTTATATTAGATAGTTGCGAATCCACCTTACTTACAAACCCAACTTTATTAACATTAGTGCCTCTATTCTCAGGTGAAAGTGGGGATTTAGTAAGTATATTAGGTGCAAGATTATCTTCAGGACTACACTCTGGTTTAATAGAAGCTGAATTCAGATTTACAAGTCAAATGAAATATAATTTCTTCATTATATTCCTATTATCCCTAATTGTATACCCGTTTATAGCTATTATTGCAGATATTTCAAGTGCATTACTACGTGTACAGATGTTTCCAATGGCTCAATTGATCTTGATTAGTATGTTTGCAGGACTTATGCTAATATTTATAATGATGTTTATTGTATTCTTTATAGGTGTGCATTCATACAATAAAGGTCTTGATCCGGATAATGTAATCATTCCAGTATCAACAAGTCTTACAGATGCATTATCTAACTCATTACTTCTTGTATTTTCATTAATTATCATTGCAATATTTATCTAGTTTAATGCTAGATTTTAAAAAATTTTAAGTATTTAAGGTATTCATCTAGTTTAAATTAGGATTTTAAATATTTAAGATATTATCTAGTTTAATGCTAGATTTTAAAAAATTTTAAATATTTAAGATAATAAATTTATATCTAGTTTTTTTTTAAAAGACTAAAGATTAAACAATCTATTTTTTTTTAAATTGAATTAAAAGGGGTTTTAAATGTCTGATTTCAAGTTTTGTCCTATGTGTGGTGCAGAAGTAAAAAATGATCATGAATACTGCTATAAATGTGGTTTTTATTTAAATGGGGAATTGCCTGATGATAAAAATAAAACTGTAAATGCCTCAAGAAAACCTAAAACCAGTAATAAAAACTACTTATCAATCCTTGTTGTAATACTTATTATTGCAGTTGTTGTGTTTACGGGATTTTCATATTATAATTCCCATGGTGATATGGATGCAATGAAATTCAGTTTAATGCCACATAAAATTGCGATTAATTCTGTAGATTTAACTGGTAGTGAGGATTTAAATTCCGATGATTATAAAGGTCATACCAAATCATATAAGATAACTTATACTGCTAAAGATAACTTAAAAGATACAACTGTAGAAATATATCCATATTCCTCAGATGGTAGACAATTAGATGTCATGGCAAATTTCTTTGGTTTGAATTCTTTAAACATACTTTGTTATGATGATAATATTAGCTCCGGTGCAAGTAAAACAGCTGATGTAATGTTTGGTCAAAAGAATTCCAATGATTTTAATGTATCATATTTAAAAGTATTTGTATATAAAGAAAAGCCTAATGGTGATAGGGACTTAATTGATAAATTTACATATGATGTTAATCAATGATAATCTTAACCCTTTAATATTTTTTTTATAATAAATGGAATTCTATCTTTTATTTAAAATTATAATTATTTTTTTTATAATATAACCTAAATTTGTATCCTTTTACTATCTTTAGAATTATTTTTCGTTAATTTCTAGTCTTTTTTTAAGTATTTTTCATTTATACCAGGTTTTAAGTATTATTTTTCCATTAATCTCTTTAAAATAGTCGTATTTTAAATGTTCTTTATTAAAATCCTTAGGTACCCCTACAATTATGGAATTGACATTGTCTGTATTTTCATGGACTATAATACTTGCTTGGCTATTTTGATTGATTAGTCTATCTAAATCATCGTTTAAACATACTGGATTATTATCTGCGGTTTTTAAATCGGAGTGGTTCTTTCCATTATCCAAATAAAATTTAATGTTTTCACTTTTGTCATTTAATATATAATAATCCAAGTGTTTTAAATCAGTATAGTCTATTTTAAAGGTATCGCATCTCCAATATGCCTTATCATGGTTTTGATTACAGATATAATCTGATTTTTTAATGTTTAAAACAGTATAATTGCTATAATAGTCTATCTTCACCATTCTCTTTATTGATATGATGTTTTTAGGATTGTTAAAATCCGGGTTATCTCCCAAAATTATCTCGTTTAGACTATCGGATGAGGGAATTATGGTTATCTGACTATTGATCTCGTCTTGGAATATATTTCTATCAATTGCATCATAATTATTTTTCAGTGCTAAGATTTTTTGATAGGATAAGATACGGAGATTCGTCTTATTGTCTGGAGAATTCTTAGATAAACCTGGTGTATAATCTGAACTATCACCATGTTCTTCCCAGTTGCTTGGATTTCCAGGGTTTTTAATCAGCTGATCCATGGTTTTCATACTGATGGATTCTAACCTATCCATATCCACCCTATTTGTAATCTTGTTATTTGTAGTGTAAATCATATTGGAACAAGCGGATAAGATTAGAATAATTAACACTATTGAAACCAGTAGTTCTAAAGAGTAGATGTTTCCTTTATTATCTGAGATTAAATTACCTCCTTAATAATTGTCTAGACCATACTTATTTTTATGGCCATTATCCAGATAAATTACATAAGTAGAATTATTTAAATTAATTTTATTTCCATAATAAGGATTATCTGAGAATATAACATGATCCGATGAGGTGATGGAACTTGAATAGTTATTGTCTCTTGTGATGATAAAAGTTTCAATTCCATAGTGGGAACAATTTCCCTTGCCTTCCATTCTACAGAATATGCAACTTCCATCTGAGCTTTCATGATAATACTTATTTTCAATACAATTGGAAATTAAATCGTTATTTTCATGGATATGATATGGTGTATATGGACATTCCTTAATAATGGATGGTGATTTTGCATTTAGATAGGAATTAGAATTATTTAATCCTTTATTATTTAGATAATCCCTAAGAGACTCTCCATAATATATCCCCTCGTTTGTATATTCCAATCCTTTCTGATTTTTTAGTTTTAAAACAGGTAGGGGATCATTTAATCCGGTAATTGGAATGGTGAATGTGTCTTTTGATGAATATGAAATGTTGTTCTTTATAATTTCCATATGGCCTGTTACTTTAATGTAAAATGGATTCTCATCATTGTCTATGTCTGTAATTTCAGAGTTTATAGTAACTTTATAGGTTTTATAATATTCTTTGTTTAAATCTTGAAGATTTCTATTGATTTTATCTTTCAGATATGTTCTACTATCCTTTAAACTATTTTTAGATGAGATCACGTCCATAATACTTTCATTTAAACTTTCATAGGATACAGTTTCAATATTTCTTTTATAATCTCCAATTATAAACTGAATCTCACTGTTTGTAACCTCATCTGCTTTTTCCTCCTTTAGGTAGTTTGAAGCCATTAAAGCTAGAATTAAGCATGTAATAATTATGAAAATTAAAATTAAACTAAATGAAATTATGAGATTTCCACCATTGTCATTTATAATTTGATTTAAATTTTTCATAGGCTTTCTTATAAATACTGTTTTATTAAATCTTTTTTTATTAGATAATGAATTATTAAGTCTATTTAAAATTTTAAATGATTCTAAATAATTTATATGTATTTTAAGATTTAGATTAACATTAAAAGAATTATTTATTTAAATCTTATAAATTTAATTAAAATCTTTAATAAATTATTTTTAAAAAATTATAATTATCTGATTATTTTGAAAATAGGAAAATTTTAGGGTAAAAAAAATACTTATTTATATTTTAAAATATAAAGTAAATATAATATCATACTAATTTATTTTATATGGAGGTATCTTATGTCTGATACAGTAAGAGTATGGCGTCATATTCAACAAAGATATAACTTAATTGGTTCAAAATGTACAAACTGTGGTAGATTATATTTCCCACAAAGGGTTGTTTGTCCAGACTGCAGAAGAAAAGGACATATGGAAGATTTTAAATTTAATGGTAAAGGAAAGATATATTCTTACTCTATTGTTAGATCACCATCTTCTGACTTTAAGACTATTGCTCCTTATGCTGTAGCTATTATTGAATTAGAAGAAGGTGCAAAATTAACTGCACAACTTGTTGATACTGATATTGAAAACATTGAAATAGGAGATCCTGTTGAAATGGTCTTTAGAAAAATCTCTGAAGATGGAGATGATGGAGTAATTTCATATGGATTTAAATTTAAAGTAGTTAAATAAATTATTTAGCTATTTTCTCTTTTTATTTTAAATTTTGTTTTTAGTTAGGTTTTTAGCTTTTTCTAGATTTCTATTTTTAGATTTTGTTTTTGGTTGGTTTTACCGGGTTTTTAGCTTTTTTATGATGGATTTATAGCTTTAAGTTTTTATTTTGAATCTTAAAGTATCTTTTTTTAGAACTTTAATATTTTTTATAAAAATTTATTTAATCTAAAAACATATCTTTTTTTATGAGTAAAGATTCTATTTCATCATATGGTGAGAAAGCTTTAATTGAAAGAATAATTAATGCTTCCATTAAAAGATCTTCCACAATTAATAATAGTTATTTAAATAGAATAGGTGATGACTGTTCTGTAATCAAATATTTAGATAGATACTTAATTACCACATCAGACATGCTTATTCGAAGTCATCATTTTCCAGATGAGATGACCTATTATGATATGGGATTTAAATCTGTAACTGTTAATGTAAGTGATCTTGCATCTATGGGAGCTAAGCCTCTAGGATTTCTTTTAAGTATAGGATTTAATAGGAATTTACCTATTGATGACTTTGATGATTTTATTGAAGGTGTTCTTTCAGCCTGTGATTATTATAATATTCCACTTTTAGGTGGTGATACTAATGATTCGGATGATATTATAGTCTGTGGAACGGCTATTGGTGAAACATCTACTGAACCAATGATGAAATATGGTTTCAATAAAGGGGATCTGGTTTGTATAACTGGTAAGTTAGGTCTTGCAGCATTAGGTTTTCAATTATTAAATCAAGAGGTCTCATCAGATGGCATTACTATTACCGAATCAATCAATAGGGCATTAAAACCTAATGCAAGGTTAAATGAAGGGGAGAAACTTTTATCTCTAGGGGTTAAAACTGCAACTGATATAACAGACGGTCTTGCAAGCGAACTTGAATCCTTACTGGAAGCAGATAAAAAATATTCTAACTCAATTAATAGTAATGTTCCATATAATAAGGGTATTAGAATCTATGAAAATAAAATACCTGTTGATAGGGAGTATCTAACTATTGTAGATAGTTTGAATCTTGATTTATATGAATTGCTATTTCATACCGGTGAGGATTTTGAACTAATATTTATTATGCCTAGGGATTTAAGGCGTGAAATTGAAAAATATTTGGATTTCTATGTTATAGGTGAGGTTACCTTAAATAATACACTTGAAATAGTCCTCACCAATAATGAGATTAAAACCTTATCAGGTAGGGGTTATGAACATTTCAAGTTATAGTTAATTGATATTTTTAAAGATTGAAAAGGGGTTGTCTTTTATGAAAATTGAATCTGTATTATATGAAAAACTAGCTAAATCAAGAGTTAAATGTAATATCTGCAATCAAAATTGTATAATTCCAGAAGGGGATTATGGTCTTTGTATGACAAGGTATAATGATGGGGGAGATTTATATTCAATTACCTATGGTCAGATATCCTCATACAATGTTGATCCAATCGAGAAAAAACCATTGTACCATTTTTATCCCGGAAGCCTAGCATATTCAATAGGTGGTTATGGTTGTAATATGGCATGTTTGGCTTGTCAGAACTATATCATCTCACAAAAAATTGCCAAAGACATTGGTACTGTTAATATTATGCCAGAGACAATTGTTAAAAATGCGGTTTCAACAAATTGCAAGTCAATTGCTTATACATACAATGAACCTACTATGTTTTTAGAATATGTTGAGGATTGCTCTAAACTTGCCCATAGGGAAAATATTAAAAATGTTTTCATAAGCAATGGATTCTTTACATCTGAGGCACTGGAGTACATTCTACCATATATGGACGGATTCAATATAGATTTAAAATTCATGTCTAAACAATTATATAAGGATTACTCTGACGCTCGCCTAGATGTGATACTTGATAATATAAAAGCTATTTATGGGAGTAAAGCTCATCTCGAACTAACAAATTTAGTCATTGAAGACTTAAATGATTCCGATGATATGATTCAAAAATTGGTAGATTTTATAATGGATGAGTTAGGTCCGGAAGTTCCTATACATTTTACAAGGGCATTTCCATACTATAAGATGGATGATATAGAAGCTACAAACCCTTCAAGTTTAATTAATGCATTTGATATTGCCCATAGAACTGGACTTGAATATATCTATTTAGGTAATATGCCTGATGATCAGAATACATTTTGTCCTGAATGTGGCGAGCTTTTAATTGAAAGAAATGGCTACTTTACAAAAGATTTAGGTAAAATCAAAAATAACAAATGCACTAACTGCGGTAGAAAATTAAACTTTGTAATGGATTAATCATGGGAAGAATAAACCCTTAACATCACGCTTGTTGAAGGTTATTGATTGATTAAGGTTAATTACGCACTTTGAAAATTGAACTTTGTGATTAATTGATTAAGTTATTTTAGAATTAAAGTTTTTTTTGATTGTGGGGATTTTAAGGAAGATTAGACCTTAAAATGATTGATATTATAGATTGTGAAACTTAACCTAATAAAAATAGTAGTATAAACATAAAAAAATCGCATAAATTAAAAAAATAGTATAAGTAAGTTTAGAATTCGGAAAAACTTACTCTTTCAAATTTCTCAGGATGATTAATATCCTTGGTAGCATCAAGACCTATTTTGGTAGTAGTACCGTCAGGTAATGCTTTTGGATCTAGGGAAGAACCTCTTGCTTTAGTTACAACCATTAAATCTTCATCACCTTTAACCCTTGTAGCTATTGCATATTCTACATCCTCTGGATTAAATATATCAATATCATCATCAACTACAACACAATGTTTTAAGGACGGATGTGCAGAAAGTGCAGCCATTAGAACATTCTTACCATCACCCTGTGTCTGTTTCTTGATTTGCACTACTGCATGTAACCAACAGCAACCTCCTTCGGTTAATGCAACATTTTGAACGGTAGGAACTGTGTTTTTAACATGTTCAAATATTCTAGGTTCCTGTGGAAGACCCTGTAAGAGTTTATGTTCAAATCCTGCAGGAATAATTGCATGATAATAAGCGTTTTTCTTAAGATGCATTTTGCTTAACTTTATGACTGGCTCCTCTCTCACAACATCATAGGTATCGGTTAAGTCTACGAACGGACCTTCTTTTGACCTTTTATTATGGATGATCTTTCCCTCAAGAATGATATCCGCCTCAGGAACCTTCAGATCTGAATTTTCACAGTTTAATAAAGTCAATTCACCATTTTTAAATGCATTGGCAACTTCCATCTCATCGGAATCAATAGGTATTGAGCAGGTACTTGCAAGTAGGATTGCAGGATCTAATCCAATACAGATTGTAATATCCAAGTCTTTACCTAATTCCTCTGCTTTATGGAAATAGGTAAATAAGTTTCTTGGTACAAGTCTAATTCCTAAAGTATTACTATTTTTTACAAGCATTCTATGAATAGAGGCATTTTGGACTCCAGTCTCAGGGTCACGTGCAAATACAACACCTGCTGTAATATATCTTCCACCGTCTTTTTTATAGTGTTTTAAAATTGGTATCTTATTTAAGTTTGCATCATAGCTTATATAATCATCTAAATCCTTGTAGTTTTCAACTTTAATGGGATTATCGCATGCTTCAATAATTGTTTGAAGAATTTCATCCTTTTTACAGTTTATTGACTGGGCAATCTTTTCCCTTGTATTACAGATTCCACTTATTACCGGAATATGATGATGTTTAACATTAGTAAATAAAACAGTATCCTTCGGATATTTTTTTAATATCTCTACTATTTCATATTCAGTATCTACTTCATCGTTGATTTCTATAAGATTTTTATAACTATTTAATTTCATAGAATCACTTTTTAATCATTTGTTATAACTTATAATCAGCTACCTTTATCTAATATTTTTAGGTTTGAAGAGGTTTTAATAAATAAAGAAATTTTCAATTTACTTGTGGCAAATCTTTTTTTAAAATATAAATTATCTCTATATATTTTATTTTTTGAATTATCTTCAATATTTTATCACATTATAAATTAGCTGCTTTATATTTTATTCTTTTTAAGTTATCTTCAATATTTTTATCACTAATACTTAAAATTTCTCCAGCTAAAATAGCACAGTTACGTCCATTATTAATTCCAACTGTTCCAACAGGTGCACCAGGTGGCATACTTACCATTGAAAGTAAGGCATCCTTTCCTTCGAATTCCTTGGAACATGGAACACCTAAGACGACCTTTTCACTGGAACCTACTATAGAACCTGTAACCTGTGAGGATAATCCATTAACACCGATAAATATTTTAACATTCTCCATTTTCATCATATATTCCTGGAATTTCTTAGGATGTCTGATAGGGCTTACAACTGATAAATCATAGGATATTTTCATACGATCAAGTAAAGTGGATATTTTCTTAGCAATACTCATATCAGAATGGCTTCCAGCTATTACAGCTACATCAGGACATTCATCAGGTGATAATGCTTCAACATCTAAGTTTTTATTATCATTGTATTCAATATCATCAAAGTCGTCTACCAAGAAGTCTTTTTGAATATATTCACCATTTAACTCTTCTAACAATTCCTTTTCACTATTATAAACCTTGTTTTTATAACCTGATCTTAAATCGTGAATATTTGCTCTCATATTTTTATCATATGTTGCAATGATTTGCCCTGCAAGGATTGCTGCATTATCTCCCCTATCTATTCCAACAGTAGCAACCGGCGCTGGAAACGGCATTTGAATACTCGCATATAATGCGTCTAATCCATCTAATTTAGCTTCAACAGGTACTCCGATAACAGGCTTATGTGTAAATGATGCGATAACTCCTGGTAGGTGTGCTGCCATACCTGCAATTGCAATAAATACTTCAATTCCATTTTTTGTACCTTGAAGTACATCATGTTTAACTTTTTTATAGGTTCTGTGTGCTGAAGAAATCTTAAAATCATATGGTATCTTTAATTCTTCTAATTTATCTATACATTTCTGAGCTATTTTAATATCTGATGCAGAACCTAATATTATCATTACTTTTGGTTTCATTCTACCACCTTAATATTAAAAATA
Source organism: Methanobrevibacter sp. (assembly GCA_051876995.1). Classification (GTDB taxonomy): domain Archaea; phylum Methanobacteriota; class Methanobacteria; order Methanobacteriales; family Methanobacteriaceae; genus Methanarmilla. The sequence goes on from JBJEIL010000143.1 coordinate 19,126, forward strand.
AAAATAAAATTTTTATAAAGACTAATTATTTAATAGTCTTAGTTGATTAATAAATTTTTAATAATTATATTTTGTAAGATTAAATATTTAATATTTTAATGGATTTAGAAAAATTTCAAGAAAAAGCATAAAATTTATGAAAAATTTTTAAGTTTTTATTTAGTTAAAAAAATTAGACTATAAAATTAAAATTATAAAAAAAGTAGGTATATATTAAATTTAATAATATAAAACTACTGTTAATATCTGTAGACAAGATAATAGTCCAATAATTACAATGTAAGTTAAAAGATTTATATTATCTAATCTTTCTTTTGTAATGTGTTTTCTTATTTTTTCACCATATCTTGTATTTTCACTATTAATATTCAGTATAAATGGAAGTAATATTAACAGTGGTATGAAGTATCTTCCTTGAACTCCTTGAATTCTAAGTGATCCTACAGGTGTCCAGGTTAAATATTGTATTAGGAATAATGCAATATATATAACTAAAAATACAACAGCGGCAAATAACCTTTTGTTTCTACTTATCTTATATTTTATTGGATATAAAAAGCTTATAATTCCATAGTATACTAAAAAGATTAAAGCTAATATTGAAGATTGATATACACCATATTTTCCCTGCCAATCACAGAATCTAAACAGGTCTTTAAATACATACCATGTCTTTGATAAGATGTCACCCATTACTGCCGTGAAATATTTTACACTGGAAAACATGAATTTCAACTGTAAAACCGTGTCAATATTTAATTCCCGGGCCCTAGGTCCCCTATGTGATCTTCTCATATTAGGCATTGAATAGGTCACATTCCATAAGACTCCTATTATAAATATTAATATTATTCCAATTAAAGCATATTTAAAGTAGGATGGAGACTCGTAGTTTTTCCTTGGAATAATTAGAGTTAAACATGCCAATAACAATAGTGGCGGCTTGATTAATCCTACAAGCAGTACTAAAATATAGAATATTATCAAGTTTTCCTTACTTACACTGGCCTTCTCTGTCTTATACATTGAGAAGAAATATGCCATTAAAAGCAGTGAGAAACAATTGATAAATGCATCTGAGCTTACAGTCGTAGCCTCGTATATGGCAAATGGTAAACATGCTATCATCAACATTGGAACCTTTAGTATCGGTGTCTTTTTAATAGCATATGATGCTACACAGGCATACATAAGAAGGTTCATAATACCTGCTAACCAGAGTACCCAGATATTTGTAAGATTCAATTCCTTAGCTAAAAATGCTCCAAAACCCTGGGGCAGATAGGCATAAAATGCATTCTGGGCAAAGGCCGCTTCAACTAAATGTGAACTTTTATTTATTGGTTTGTCATCTGTTGCAGATGAGAATATTGTTTTAAATCTTGTTTTCTCATCAAGTGCTACAACATAATCATTAACAATATACCCTCTATGGGAACCAATCTGTTCATAGTGGGGGATGAAAACACCATCTGAGGTTAAATCAGTTCTTGCTAAATGTTCATCCTCATCACAGCCAACAAGTATTGGTGATAATACTAGGGTGATAATTCCAAATGCTATAATAGTTACAAAAGCTATTCTATGTATTTTCTCTTTATTACTATTTCTATATAATAATAGGATAATGCCTATTAATATAAGTAAAAACAAGGTAATTACTTCACGCTTTACAGAAGCATGATGATTATAAGCGAATAATTGAAAAAGTGAAAATGATAAAATCATTATTACATATAACAATAAGTACCATTTATTTCTTTCAAGATTGTTTAATAGATTTATTAAATTGAGCCTTAAAGAAGAGTTTTCCCCCATTTTTCCACCAAAAATCACACAAAATTAAAATTATTAATTATTGTATATTTTTGAAATTAATAATATTAAAATTATTGTATTTTTTTTAACTTAAAAATTTTAATCATATTTTTTGGTAATGTCTAGATGGAGTTTAAGAATTCTCTAAACTATCTGGATTATATTTAATTAAATAGACACTGTTTTTTAATAATTAGTTAATCATTATTTTAATTCAATCTGAATAAGTATAAGAAATTAAAATTTTTATAAAATAAGTGAATAAAATCATATCTTTTTCATGATTTTTAGAATTTGTACTTTAGTTGTACAGATAATAATGGATATACTTTTCTATTTTATCTTGTAGTATTCATCTCAATCACTTTATTTATTTTATATAAAAAAATTTTTATTAAATAAAATACATAAATAATTAAAAATTTAAGGGTTTTGTGATTTAATGAGAACAGTTATTTTGATTCCATGTTATAATGAGGCAATAACTATTAAAAAGGTTATTAATGACTTTCAAAGGGTAATGCCACATGCAGATATCTATGTCTATGATAATAACTCTACAGACGGTACAGATAAAATAGCGAAAGCAGAAGGTGCAATTGTAAGATATGAATATAGACAGGGAAAAGGTAATGTAGTTAGATCAATGTTTAGGGATATTGATGCAGACTGTTATATTATGGTAGATGGTGATGATACTTATCCTGCTGAGGCTGCTCCTGAACTCGAAAAGGAAATATTGGAAAAGAGAGCAGATATGGTAATTGGAGATAGACTATCATCTACATATTTTACCGAGAATAAACGTCCTTTCCATAATAGTGGTAATATCTTTGTTAGAAAATCCATTAATAAAATTTTTGACAGTGACCTACATGACATTATGACTGGAATGAGAGCATTTGACTATGACTTTGTAAAATCATATCCAGTCCATTCTAAGGAATTTGAAATAGAAACTGAAATGTCCATATTTGCTTTAAATCACAATTTTAAACTTGTTGAAATTCCTATTGATTATAGGGATAGAACTGACGGTAGTCTCTCTAAATTAAATACTTTCAGTGATGGTTTTAAAGTTATAAGAGTTATTTTATCATTGTTTAGAGATACTAAACCTTTATCTTTCTTTTCATTAATGACATTAATTCTTTTAATCATTGCATTCGCTTATTTCTATCCTGTGTTGATGTCTTTTTTAGCTACTGGTACGGTTTTAAAAATACCTACATTAATTTCCGTAGGGGTAGTATTCTTAACTGCTGTAATGATATTCTTAAGTGGTGTAATATTACATGTTCTTAAAAAACAGCATGACCAAAACTTTGAACAACATTTAACATTAATTCGTCTTGCAAGGGATGCCGGCAATAAAAAAGATAATTAAATATTTTATTTTTCTTTAATTTCCACATTTTTTTTTTTAAATGTTATTTTAAATTTTGGCTGTTTTTTTAAAGTATTCTATTATTTGTTTTTTTTATTGTTATAATACTTTAAATAAGATTTTTCATAAAAAAGACATTTATATTTAATTCTATTTTTTAAGGGGTATTTGATTAAAAATGGAGTTTGTCTATGTTTTTTATCTAATTTTCAATAGACCTTTTATAATTTTTAATTCTAATAAAATCTAATTTAATAATATTTATTTAAATTAGGATATTTTTATAAAAGATTATTTTAATAAATAAGTTTAATAATAAATTATTAATGGGGAAATTTAATCATTTTCTAAATCCATAATTAAAAGATTTAAAGAGGTTTTTTCTTGTTTAACTTTAGAAAGTCTTCTGATTCTAGTTCTAAAAACTTAACTGTTGATGTTGTAATACCTGCATTTAATGAGGAAGAGTCTGTTGCTACTGTAATTGGTGTTATAAAACAATTGGATTATATTCATGAAGTAATTGTAGTAAATGACGGTTCTACTGATAATACAGAATCCGAAGCTAAATCTGCTGGTGCTCGCGTAATTAATCATAATGTTAATAAAGGTAAAGGGGCAGCTATTAAAACAGGTGTAAATTCTTCTAAAGCAGATATTATTGCTTTTATAGATGCAGACATTAAAAATTTAACTCAGGAAAAAGTAGATTTAATTATTAAGCCTATTCTTAATGGTGAAACAGATATTACAAAGACTAAGTTCTCAAGGGAAAGTGGCCGTGTAACAGAACTTACTGCAAAGCCTCTTTTAAATTTTTTCTTTCCTGAGATTAATTATGATCAACCATTAAGCGGTCAATTTGCTGCAAAACGTTCAGTTTTAAATAAACTTAATTTTGAAAGTGATTATGGTGTTGATGTTGGTATTGTTTTAGATGCTGATGTTAGGGGAATTAAAATCATGGAGGTCGATATTGGAGATATTCAACATGATATGTCTCCATTGAGTGATTTACATGAAATGGCCAATGAGGTTGTAAGAACAATCATTACACGTGCTATGGATTATGGACGTATATCAATGATTGATACCTTGGGAAACTATATTAGAATGTCTATTTTAGGATTAACATTAGCTATTTTAGGTCTGTTTTTATTATTCTTTGTTCCTCAAGTACCTTATCAGTTAAGTGTAATATTTATTTTCTTAGGTGTTATATTAGCTATTATCTATATAATAATACTGATTTTAAGGTCGATAGTAGTATTTAGGAAAGCTCCAACCAATAAAAATGTTCTGATATCCTTTATTAAAATGCATTTTCCAATTATCATAGTATTCTTTGTATTGATTTTAATGATATCTACATTTATCTCTGCAGCTACTATTGGGGATAATGGACAGATATCTATTGAGGCCACATCAAGAAATCTTGTAATATTTGGTCATGGATCTGATAATCATATTGCTGTTAGAGGTCCCTATACTGTGGATAGTGCAATAGAGAATGAATCAGATATTATTAGAATGCCGTATCAAGCTTTACAAACGCTGCAAATGAATTATGGGGATACTATCTATTTAAATGATGGTGTTTACTCAATAAATAAAACAAGACAGAATGAGGATAATACTCTAAGGGTTTCAAAAGACTTAAGAAGACATTTAAATATTAGAAGTGGAGAGATTATACCGAATTCTCATATTGCTTCAACATTTAATGGAGCTTTAGTTCATCATACGGTTCGTGCTTTAAATATCTCTGATTTATCTTATAACATAACTGAGAACTATAAAGTTGAGTATAAATCTATTAACGCATCAACATTTGATATTTATATAGATAATCATTATATTGCAACAACATCAGCAATATTTGAAGAAAATAAAACCTATGAAATCGATGTAAATGGTGAATTGGTAGGTACATTTACAGTTGATAACATTACAAATAATCGTACTTTCCAATGTGACTATGGTATTCATAGTATAGAGTTAAGATCTAAAGGTGACACATCATCTGTTAGAAATGCTGTTGATACTAGTGATGGAACTTTCTTAAGTTTTATTTTAACAAATCAAACAACAAATAGTACTAATATTAATAATGGCTCCAATGAGGATTATACTACTACAGAAACAGATGACAATCAATAAGCTTTGATTATTCTATAAAAAATCATATAAATTTTAAATTTATTTTATTTCTATTCTTTTTTCTATTTTTAGGATTTTTATTAAACTGTTTATTGTTTGAAAGTAGATTATTAATCCTCATATCTTAAGTCTTAAATCGTCTTTAAAATAGGATCTTTAAATTTTGTTGTGATATGTATAGAGTGCTATTTATAGATTTCATTAGTTCTTTTTAAAATTGAAAATCTTTATTGATTATTCTAGTTTTAATTATTTTATATTGGATATTATTTTGGCTATCTCTTATTTTATTTTAGGAAAGTTTTCATGCATCTATGTTTTATAGTTTTTTTAAAATCTAGTTTAGTCTTTTTTATGCATAAGGTATGGTTAAAACAATAGAAAAATTCAATAAAAAGGTATCATAATGATTAGTTTATGCTTTAAATATTGTTTAATATGTAAAAATAGAATTTAAAGAGTCCAAAATTAGCTTTTATAAAATTAAATAACTTTTAATAAAAAAACCTAATATTTAAAATTTTAGAGATTAAATGTAATAATTAATTTTTATTAAATTTTTGAAATATTGTTAAATTTTATTATATAAAATTAGTGATATAGGTTTTAAATGTGATTAAATTAAAAATAATAAGTTTTTAACCTTTTTTATAGGTGATTGAAATATTTAAAAAATTTTATTTAAAAAAATAGAGAAATAGTCAAGTTAATGACTATTTTAAAAAAATCCAATTTTTATCTTCTTACTGTTATCTTGCTGTTCATTGTCTTAGCATTAAAGGTA
>JBJEIL010000144.1:0-5347 GCA_051876995.1 Methanobrevibacter sp.
ATCGACCTTGAGAACAAATCCATTACAATGTCAAAGGTTGAAGGCAGGATTGTTAAGGACATAATCGATGATGTTACAGATGAGAAGAGGAAGGAACTGTCATATAAGATAGGTGAATATATTGCAGATATCCATGAGCTTGATATTATCCATGGGGATTTAACAACCTCTAACATGTTGATTGACAATAACAATCAATTAGTTTTCATTGACTTCGGATTATCATACTATTCAAACCTTATAGAGGATAAGGCCGATGATTTACTTGTACTTAAAAAGTCAATAAAAAGTGTTGACTATGATGTGGCACTTGAAACCTTTAACTGGATTCTAGAGTCATACCTCAGGCATTCAAATAATTCAGATGATATTAGGGACAAAATCGATGAAATCGAACATAGAGGTCGTTATACACATTAATATTTTATTCGGATGTTTTAATTTTGTATATTAATACCAATCATTGGATTTTAGCTATTGCATCTAGAAATTCATCTTTTTAATTTTTTTCCAATTTCAGAACTCATATAGAAATGGAGTGGTTTTATGATAACATTTATTACTGGGAATAAACATAAAGTTATAGAAGCAGAGAATATATTTAAAAATTATAATATCGAACTTGAGCATATTGATTTAGGGTACATGGAGCCTCAAGGAACACTTGAGGAAGTGGCTCTTTTCGGTGCAAAATATGCCAGTCGAGAATTAGGTAAATCTGTGATTGTTGAAGATGCTGGTCTTTTCATTAATGGACTTAATGGATTTCCGGGAACATATTCACATTATGTTCAGGACACATTGGGAAATAAGGGAATCCTAAAATTAATGGAAGACGTCGACGATAGAACTGCCGAATTCAGGTCAGTTATTGGGTTTTGTACCCCCAATTCTGAGCCCAAGATCTTTTTAGGCAAAGTCGATGGTTTAATCTCAACAGAAGAAAGAGGAAACTTAGGTTTTGCCTTTGATCCAATTTTTTATGTGGAATCCGAAGGCAAAAAATTCGGTGAACTTACAACCGAGGAGAAGAACAAGTTTTCTCATAGAAGAAATTCTTTAACTAAATTTATTCAATGGTATTCCAGTGAATTTGATGAGTAAATTCTTATTGGGTATGATATTCCAGTGAATTTGATGAGTAAATTCTGTTATGAATTAATATTTTAAAACTTATTGGCAAATACTAGTTTAATATTTTATCTTAGTGAATGCTTTTAGTTCAATATTTTTTTAATCAGAAAATACTATTTGAATATTTAGCTATTTCAGAATGTATATCATTTTACATGTCTATTTGCTATTGTAGTTATGAATTAATCTATTTATTAGATCTTTAATCATTGGGCAAATTATTGAAAGATTAATGTCTAATTATTTCTTAATTTTATTTATATTAAAAAACTTACATTTTAAAAAAAATTATATGAGGTATTATTATGGCAAGACCTGAATGGGTAATGTATTCTGATGAAGAAATCGAAGATTTAATCGTAAAATTACACAAGGAAGGTAACTCTTCCAGTGAGATAGGTATTATCTTAAGGGACCAATATGGAGTTCCTAGTGTTAAGGAAGTCACTGGATTTAAAATCACCCAAATCTTAAAAAGAAACAATGAATTTGGTGACTATCCAGAAGACTTAATGAACTTAATCAGAAGAGCAGTTAACATTAGGGATCACATGGCAGAAAATCCTAAAGACTTACACAGTAAAAGAGGATTAATCATCGTTGAATCAAGAATCAGAAGATTAGGTAAATATTACGTAAGAGATGGTCAATTACCTGAAGGCTGGAGATATGACCCAACACAAGCAGCACTCCTTGTTAAATAGATCTGCTGAAGCTTGCAATATGCTTAAGAAGCATATTGATGAAGGCCATGTTATAAGGGTTATTTCACATAATGATGCTGATGGTTTATCTGCTGCTGGTGTAATAACTAATGCCATTAAGGAGGAAGGTGGTCAGTTTCATGTCACCATAGTTTCCAGACTTCAGATGGATGTTATCAATGATTTGAAAAAGGAAAACTATGAACTTTTCGTATTCTGTGATATGGGAAGCGCATGTCTAAAACCACTAAATTCATTTAAGGCAGACATTATTATTGCAGACCATCATCAACCTGCAGATGTTGAGACTGGAGACAATATTGTTCATGTGAATCCCCATCTATTCGGTGTAGACGGAAGCAGGGAGCTAAGTGGAGCAGGTTCCACTTATCTCTGCATACGTGATTTGGATAAGAAACATCTTGCATACCTTGCACTTGTAGGTGCATTCGGTGACATGCAAGGTGAAGACGGATTTATGGGTATGAACAAATTGATTCTACAGGATGCCATCGAATCCGGTACTGTGGAGATACATGAAGGACTTAAGATTGCATCAAAATCAACAGAGGCAGTTTATAAATCATTGGCATACACTTTTAAACCTGCACTTCCAGGTTTGACAGGGGATCTTGAAGGTTCTCAACAGTTCTTGGAACAGTTAGGATTGTCCTATGGAATCAAGTTCACTGATTTAAGTGGTGAGGAACAGGACCTCTTAAAGGATGCCTTAATCCAGATCAATCCTAAAATCCTATCTGAGGTATACACGGCTCCTAAGGAGATATCCTACCTACAGGATTTAGAGGACTTCTCAGATATTCTTGATGCATGTGGAAAAAACAAAAAATATGGTTTAGGTTTAAGTTTAGCTTTAGGTGAACGTGGAGAGGCACTTGATGTTGCTTTAAAACTTAGAAACAATTACAGATCTCAACTTATTAAAGGTATGGAATGGGTTAAAAAAGAGGGAGCTGTACAGCTTAACACTATTCAATATCTCTATAGTGAAGACCAAATCATTAAGAAAGTCATGGGAACCATTGCAAGTGTAGGTTTAACCGTAGGACTTCTTGATGAAAACAAGCCCGTATTGGGTTTGTCCAGACTACATAAGGATATTAAGATCTCAGGTAGAACTCTAAGGCCAATGATTGAACGTGGTGTCAATCTTGGTAAGGCACTCAATGAATGTTCTTCCAACTTTGGTGGTCAAGGTGGAGGTCATGATATAGCGGCTGGTGCCATGATTCCATATGAGGCTAAAGACGAATTCTTACATCTGGTTGATCAGGCTATAGCTTATCAACTTGAAAACAATAGTTAAATGGTTTGATTCTATTTAACTACTTTACTTTTTTTATTTTTAAATATAATCTTATAAATTAAACAATATCCATTTTAATCTAATTATTTGTTTATTTTTATAAAATGTGGATTTATATTATATCTAATTTATTTTAAGAATTATATTGTTTCTTAAAAAGCTTTTTAAATACTTGTTTTACTTTGATTTGATAATAAAAATATAATTTGTAGATGGAATAGTTTTAGATTTTTAATTGCAATTTATTTTTAAACTGTTAATTTTAAACAAGATATTACATTTAATAATTTAAATAGTTCCTTATTTTTTTTATTTTTTTTATTAGAAAATTTAAAATATTAATTAACATAGATTATAAGTATAAAACCTTACATTTTTAAAACTTAACCTTTATTATTAAAAATTACAAATATGAGGGGGATGCTTTTGGAAGCTAATGACATTGTAGACATAAAAAAACAGATTGAATCATTAAGAACTAATTTATTAGATATGAATTTAAGAAACAACTTATTAAATTTTAGACCACGTAAAAAATCTATTAAAGTTGTTGATGAGAATATAGCTGAATTATATGGTATATTAGTTACTAATGAAAAAACAATGGAATTTTTGTCTAATTCTAATATTGATGATGATTTCTCAGTAGATGATACATGGGAAATCAATTCATTTATTAAAGAATCTCATAAAGATTTATACTTACAAACAGATTACGATAAGGATGAACTTAGAAAAAAACTGTCTAGATTATATGATGGCAGTAAAACTTCCATCGAGGAAAGGGGTTATAATAACCTTTATCTTGCTCTCGGTTTTTTAGAATGGACTGATATTAGCTATCAAGAAAGTAAATACAAAGCACCTCTTATTTTAATTCCTTTACAAATCAAAAGGGATTCTGTATCCTCCCCGTATAGAGTTTCCTGGAACTCAGAAGAGGTTAAGTATAATATTTCATTAGAAGTTAAACTTAAAGATCAAGGTATAGACTTACCTTCTTTTGATGATTTGGAGTCTAAAGATGAATTAAACAATTATTTAAAATCTATTCAAGATATTATTAACTCTAAAACTTCTAACTGGAGAATTGTAAATGATATTTATTTGGATAATTTTGATTTTAAAAAGTTTGTAATGTATAAAGATTTGGATTTAAGTCGATGGGGTAATATTAAAAATAATTCTATAAAAACATTATTTGAAGTTGATGAATCAGATAGGGATTTTGAAGATTATGGTTATGATTATGAGGAAGAAGTAAGCTTAATGAAATCATCTGATATTTTTAATGTTGTTGATGCTGATTCATCTCAAATTTCAGTTTTAAAAGAAGTAACAGAGGGTAATAAAAATTTAGTTGTTGAGGGACCTCCTGGTACTGGTAAATCTCAAACTATTGTAAATATTATTGCAGAATTAATGGCAAATGATAAAAAAATTCTTTTTGTAAGTGAGAAAAAAGCAGCATTAGAGGTTGTTAAATCTAAATTAGATTCTATAGGTTTAGGTGATGGTTGTTTAGAGCTTTATGGAAGAAATACTAATAAAAAAGATTTTTTGAATGAGTTAGAGAGGGTTACTAAGCTTGATTCAGTCAAAATTAATGATAAATCTATTTTTAATAAGGTAGATGAGGTTAAAACAGATTTAAATAATTATGTAAACATCTTACACTCTTCTTATGGAAAAACTGGTTTAACTTACTATGAATTAATGGGTATGTTGGAATTAAATAATCAAAAACTAGACAAAAATAATCAGGAAAAATATCGATTTGATGTTGGTTCTGTTTCTAATTTAACTAAAGAAGATCGTGAGATTATTGTTGAAAATTTGAATGAAATCAAAATAAATTATGACCAAATAAGTCCATATCATAATAATTTGTGGTTAGATACTAATTTTAGGGAATTGAATTCATCTGATTATCATGAAATTGGTCAAAATCTCGAATCATTAATTAATTATTCTAATAAATTCAGTGAATTCAGTGAAAACCTTCATATTTTAATAGGGATAACTAAGTTTGAAAACTTTGATATCGATAATTCTATTGCAAAAATAGAACTTCTTAAACCTAATTTAAAATTAATTGAAGATGAGTATTTACCAGAAATTATCCATGATATTGGTAAGTTTCAGTCTGATGTTGGTGTTTTTGGTTTGGATGTTGGTTCTG
>JBJEIL010000145.1:0-5325 GCA_051876995.1 Methanobrevibacter sp.
CCTAATCATAGTTTCGATGAATTTAAACCTGCAGAACAAAGGGTAGAGGAGTATGCCCTTGTAAGTGATATTATAATGGGTAATGACCGTTATTTATATGTTGAGATACCTTATCCTAATAATATTATCAACGAATTTAGTAGAATGATTATAAACTCCCATGGTGAGATTGTGGAGCAATCCGCCACAGAGATTATAGCAAGAATGGTCAGTAAGAATATGGCAATTAAGGTTGCACTTCAAATGATCAGTTTAGGTTATAAATTCAACATTAAAGTAGTAGGTGCAGTGGGAATGACAGGTGCTGCGGCACTTGAGAGATCCATTGACTATACTCATGAGGTTGGTGAGTTTTCAGGTGTGGCATTTACTAAACTTGGTGGGGAGTATGCTATTGTAATAGATGGTCCATTTGAGATTGGCGAATCCCATAAACCGGTTTATGATAACTACCTATTTATTGATATTATTGATTCAACAGGTTTTATCTCAAAACATGGGAGGGATAAACTTTTAGAGTTAATGACAGGTGTTAATAACTTTATTGAGACTCAATGTCAAGGTCAAATTGAAGGTTACCGTGAAGGTGGAGACGACTTTATTGCAAGATTCCCAAGTAAGGATTTGGCAATCCGTGCCGGCCTTGATACTGCTTGGTACATTCTAAACAATGGTGCTAAGGTTAGGGCAGGTATTGGAAGAAGTAGAAGGGAGGCAGGTGAAAGGACCCAGCTTGCAGATCAGATATTTGTAATGGGAAATCCGTTATCACTTGTGGTATTTGAACTTGCAAACGGTATCTATGCATATAATATACCTTCAGAGTTTTCAAGAACAATTATAGATTTATTGACTAATCAGAAAGGTAAATTAATTGGATTATTGGTTGTTGTAGCTTTCTTAGCTTATTTTGTTACTGCAATTGGTCATCCTGGATTTATACTTGCTATATTAGTTCTTGTATTAATATATGGTGCATTGTCTTAATTTAAGACATCTCTATTTTTTTATTTAAAACATTAATCAAAGTTCTTAATTAACCTTTTTTTTTATTTGAAACATTAGTTAAATCTTTTTTAAAACATTTAATTAAAGCTTCTTTTTTGATTTTTAATAATTATTTATCCTTTGTTTGATTATAAACTATCATTTTTTTATTATTTCTAAAAATATACTTTGACCATTCTTTATTTTATTTATAAACTCTTTAATTTTATTTAAAAATATTGAATCAATTATATGTTATTTAAAACATCTAAAAATAGTAAGTTAATGATTATTTTTCTTGTATATAATTAAAAATACTTTAAAATTTATTTATAGTGATTTTAGCCTTCAAATATCTAAAATATCTAATCAGAATAAGTTAAAATTTTAATTTTTTAAATGAATATAAAACGTTTATTCTTAATATAAATGTGTAAGAATTAGTAAAATGAGTAATAAAGTATAAAAAATAGTGTGTTTTAAAAAAAAATCTAAAGTTCTTCCTCACTTCGACGTTTAGCTTCAAGTAAGATACGGGTGACTTCTTTGGACCTTGCACCTTTATCTAATTTCCAATTCTCAGACGCATTATTGTCTAACCAATTAGCCAAGTCTTTTGGAAGAGAAATATTCATTCGTGATTTTTCGGATAGTTTCCAAATCCTATCCACTTCTTCTTTATTTGCCATTATAGTATACTTTTTATAATCATATATATATTATTTTCTCATTATTTATATAAATATTTCAATATGTGTACTTATGATTACAAATATAATGTAAAATATATGTAATTATAATCAAGTGTAATGTTTTATAAAATTCTTTATAAATGTGTGTATGTGTGTATGTACACACAAACTTATATTATCTTAAATTTAATATATCAAATTCCAGGTTTTTATTAAATTTTAAATGATTTGTTTTATTAGATAAGTGTAAATATCATATAAATTTTATATCTATCATTAATAAAGACTTTTTTTCAAAGTATATTAAATTAAATTTTTATTTTTTAAAATCCAATACCTATTTTTCTAAATCTTCACTTAAATTATTTAAATTGTCTTTATTTATATCATTTTGCATTGATTTATTTGTTTTCAATTTTTCCGTAAAAATCTATCAAATCAATATTAACTGTTTATGTGTGTACACACATACACACATAACAAAGTATATAAATAGATTTTAATATAATAGTATATAATCAGTATAACATTTTGGTTTTCACAGTCCCATACGGGAATATGATTTTGAATATCTATTGTTAATCGTATAAATTTCAATGTAGATTGATTGTAATTTTTTAATATACAATTATAATCATATTGAAAAGCAGTCTTATTGAAACAAGTTTAGCAATATTTTTTTATTAGGATGTTATTGATTTATGGTAAAAATAAAAATTAAGGTATTTGGGAAAAATGAGTTCTAGAAGAAGACGAAAACAACAGAGAATATTTCTCGGTTTTATTTTATTAATTGTTGCATTTGGTATAGGATCTACTATAGGTATCTCTATGGGATTTAACAGCAGTGATGATAATGTTGTACAGAATAATACGACACATGTTCCAGTGGATGTAACTCATAACATCAGTGCATATGAAAATCACTCAGATGATATTAATGATAGTTTGAATGCATCTACATCAAGTGAAGGTGTAGTGGAATATCAATCACATAACTCATCAGATTCTTATTATCAGACAACGGATGTCAATGGATCTCAATATTATTAAACACTCCCACTATTAATAATTCCCAAAATATTTTTTTATTTTTCTCATTTTAAGATATTTTTTGACTAATTTTAATTTAGATTTTCTTAAGGTCTTTTTTCTCTTATTTAATTTTTGAATTTCGATTTATTTTTTTAACATCCATCTAAATTATATTTAAAAGGTTTCTAATTAGGGATTGAATATTATCCTGATTTTACTTTTATTAAGTAAAGTTTTTAAACTTCCTAAACCAATATTTAATTAGTAAATTATTATTTTTTTTATAATACTATTTTGATGATATAAATGTTTGAAAAATCTGATAAAGTTAAACTCATTGATGGAGGAATATGTGCCGTAAGTGATGTACAGGCTGCAGGATTTAAAGAAGGCAAATATGGAGTATCAATTATAGTATCTCCAAATAGTAAAGCTGCAGGAGTATTCACATCCAATAAAGTAGTAGCCGCACCTATTACTCATACTAAAGAAGTCTTGAAAGATGGTAGACTTTCAGCAATTATAATTAATAGTGGTAATGCAAATTGTTTTACAGGCGAGCAAGGTATTGAAGACTGTGATACCATTGTATCACATGCCAGTGAACTTTTAGGAATACCTTCCTCTGAGATTGCATCATCTTCAACAGGTGTAATCGGAAGAAAAATGCCTATGGATATAATATTGCCTTTGATTGATAAGGTTTATCCGAATTTAGACCATTCCACGGAAGCTTCCACCGATGCAACCAGGGGTATGATGACTACTGATATGCATGTTAAACAAGGTGCTGTGGAAGTTGAGATCAATGGAAAACCTGTTAAGATTGGTGGTATCTGTAAAGGTAGTGGAATGATTGCACCTAATATGGGTACAATGCTATGTTTTATCGCAACTGATGCGGAGATTGATTCCAGGGAGATTCAAATTGCAATTAAAAATGCGGTTGATGTGAGCTTTAACATGGTTGTTGTTGACGGAGATCAGAGTACTAACGATACTGCAATATTGATGGCTAATGGTCAATCCGGTGTCAATGTAGCACCAAAAGGAGTTATTAACAAAGACTTCCAAAATGCCTTAACCTACCTTTGCATGTCACTTGCAAAGCAAATGGCACGTGACGGTGAGGGAGAGACTAAATTTTTAGAGGTCAATGTTGAAGGTGGAAGATCTCCTGAAGATGCAAAACTTGCAGCAAAAGCGGTTGTAAGTAGTATGCTATTTAAAGCTGCGGTGTTTGGTGGGGATCCGAATTGGGGTAGAATTGTCTCAGCGGTAGGATATTCTGGCTGTGAATTCGACCCTGATATAGTTTCAATAGCTATTGGATGTGAAAGTTTATTTAGAAATAAAGACACTGATAAATCCGTTTATCTTGTAAAAGATGGAGAAATTTTGGCATTTGATGGAACCGAAAATCTTAACAAGGCTGAAGAATTAATGGCTTACGAGGATATTGTGGTTGATATTAATCTTAACATGTCTGATGGTGAAGCAACTGCCTGGGGTTGTGATTTAAGTTATGATTATGTTAAAATTAATGGAGAATATACTACATAATCTTTTTTGATCTTTATTTTACTTTTTTTATCCTTATTTCCAGATAATATCTTTTTAATTTTTATTTAACTTTTTTTATTATCTTATTTGATGTTATTATCAGTCTCTTTTTAAAGTGAGTATAATAACTAATTTAATCATATTCATATTATTTAATTTTTAAAACTATTAAAATTGTTTTAATTAAATATTCAATATATTATGTATGTGATAAAAATAGTCGAATTGAAATATTGAATTAATGTGGAAAATTAAGTATAGAATAATCCATTATTGTGATAATATTTCATTATTGAAACTCAAATACTTAGGATATAATTAAAAAATAGTATAAAAACTAATAAAATAATTTATTAATTCTTTTAAAGTATTTTTATTTTAATTTTATTAGAGTAAGATTGTTTTTTTTCTATTTTTAATGCCAGAAACCTAATAGATATAAATCGTCTAATAGTTCGTCATCTTCCTCTTGTTCTTTTCTACGTCTTTCTGCTTCCCGAACCCTTTCCCGGTACTCATCGGATTGAAGGTATCTCTGATATTCTGCTTGTTCCCTTGCTTTTCTTTGGGCTTTAATTACCTTTTGACGTTGTTTTTCACGTTTTTTAATGGCATTTCTCTTTTTTCTTTTATCGTTATAAGCTTCTAACTTTTTGATAAGTATTTGCCAGTATCTACCAAAGTCCTGTAAAATCTTTTCAAAATCCATATTACCACCTACTTAAACATTAATAATACTATGTTTTAATTAAATAAAATTTTTTCTTTTTAGACTATTTCTTATTGAAATTTATTGGATTGGGGATTTTATTGTTATTAAACATTGAGAGAAAAAGTATTTTTTTAATTTAAAAATCCAAATAATAGAAACTATTATATACTACATAAAAGAAATATCCTTATGTTATATAATACATTCTATTTCCTTTAGAATTTTTTATTAGAAATACTATAAATTAGATTTTATTATAATCAGTAGTACTTAACTATAAGTATTATACATTTTTTTATTAAATATAGGTGATAAACCTATCATTGGTCCCATACC
>JBJEIL010000146.1:0-5280 GCA_051876995.1 Methanobrevibacter sp.
ATATGATATTATAATGAGCATTTATGGAATGTAAGTTATGGTGGATATACTGTTATTTTGAAATGTTTTTAAAACATTTCATGTAGCTTTGTTCATTGAATAAAGATACATTATTTGAGTACTTAATTGTACTAGTATAATTAATTTTATACGAAATATGCGACTAGTATTACTTAGAATTTAAGTTAATACAGTTAGATGTAGTCGGTATTATTAATATTATTATTTATTATGATTATTTTTATTATCGATTGCTCGTAACCAAAAAAGCTCATGAACAATGTTCATGGAGGATTTATATGACACAAGAAATGATTGATGCGGTGAAGAAGGCTAAAGAACAATCCAAGCCGAGGAACTTCACTGAGTCTATTGATATGATTATCAATATCAAAGACTTAGATGTCAAAAAACCAGAAAATAGGTTTGAAGAAGAACTTGTTCTCCCTAATGGTCGTGGAAAAGACATTAATGTCGGTGTTATTGCTGATGGAGATTTAATTGTTCAAGCTAAAGATGCTGGTGTAGATCTTGTTATCGATAAACCTAGATTAGAAGAACTTGGAAAAGACAGGAAAGAAGCTAAAAAGTTAGCAGACAATGTTGACTTTTTCATAGCTCAAGCTGATATGATGCCACTTGTTGGTAGATTTTTAGGTCCAGTTCTTGGTCCTCGTAAAAAAATGCCAAAACCTGTCCCAGCAAATGCTAAATTAGCTCCACTTTTAGAAAGATTACAAAATACTATTAAAGTGGGAGTTAAACAACATCCTTCTATTCAAATTATAATCGGTACACAAGACATGGCTGACGAGCAAATAGCTGAAAATATGGAAGCTGTTCTTGCAATCTTAGACCGCCACTTAGAGAAAGGAAGAAAACAAATTAAATCCATGTTTATTAAAACAACAATGGGTTCAGTAGTGAGGGTGATCTAATGGCTCACGTTGCTGAATGGAAGAAAGATGAAGTTAAAGAAATTAAAGATTTAATTGATTCTTATGATGTTATTGGAGTGGTAGATTTATTAAACATTCCTGCTAAACAACTTCAAGAAATGAGAAAAAGTTTATCAAATCATGCTCTCATTAGATTATCTAAGAAAAATCTTATTAATTTAGCTTTAGAAGATTGCAATAAAAATAAGGAAAATATTGTAGGTCTTTCTGAACATATGACCGGACAACCTGCATTAATTTTTACTGATATGAACCCTTTTAGATTATACAAAATCTTAGAGGATAATAAGACAGATGCTCCTGCTAAACCTGGTAGTACAGCTGGTAAAGATATTGTTGTACCTAAAGGAGATACTGGTTTTGAACCTGGTCCATTTTTAGGTGAATTACAACAAATTGGAGCAAATGCTAGAATTGATAAAGGTAAAATTGTAGTTGACAAAGATGCGGTTGTTGTTGAAGAAGGAGATACTGTTTCACCTCAAGTTGCTAGTGTTTTAACCAGATTAGGTATTAAACCTATGGAAGTTGGTATTGATTTACATGCAGTTTATGAGGAAGGATCTGTATATCCTGCAGATGTACTTGCAATTGACGAAGAAGAAACTATTGCTAAAGTACAAGATGCATATATGAAAGCATTCAATTTATCTGTCTTCGCCGGTATACCTACTAAAGAAACTATTGCAACTATGATTCAATCTGCTCACAGCAAATCCATTAATCTTGCTGTCGAAGCAGGAATTCTTAACTCTGAAACTTCTGATATAATTATAGGATTAGCAAATGGTAAGATGTTAGCTTTAGCTGGTAAATTATCTGATGATGCATTAGATGATGAATTGGCTGAAAAGTTAGCTAATGCTGCAAGTGCTGCTCCTGTAGCTGCAGCTCCTGCTGAAGAAGAGGAAGAAGAAGAGGAAGAAGAAACTGAGGAAGAAGCTGAAGAAGAAGCAGCTGCTGGTTTAGGCGCTCTCTTCGGATAATATTATTATTTAAATTTTTTATTGTTTTAAAATAAACCTAAAAAAAGATTATTTAAGAAAGAATAATGGTGATAACATGGAATATATATATGCGGCAATGATTTTGCATACTACTGATAAAGAAATTAATGAAGAAAACGTAACTAAAATACTCGAAGCAGCTGGCGTAGATGTCGACGAAGCTAGAGTAAAAGCTTTAATCGCAGCATTAGAAGATGTTGATATCGATGAAGCTATCGAAACTTCCGCTATTGCAGCAGCTCCTGCAGCTGCAGCTCCTGCAGCAGCTCCTGCTGAAGAAGAGGAAGAAGAGGAAGAAGAAGAAAGTGAAGAAGAAGCTGAAGAAGAAGCAGCTGCTGGTTTAGGTGCTTTATTCGGTTAAGTAAGTTATCTTACTTTACTTTTATTTTTTCAAAAAGGGAAATTAGTTTATTTTAACTAATTTCTTATCTTTTTTATTGTAATGCTATTTTTTCATTGTTTATTTGTTAATTTCTGATTTTAAGCTTATTTATTCATTTTAGACTACTCCTTTTTAGAATTTATCAATTATACTGTTTTTACCCGTTGTACTATTTTTAGATATTTTTTAATTCATTAATTTGAAAATTACTTATTAAAAATCAAATATTAAATATTAAAAAAGAGAAATATACACATATTATAAAACTTTACTTTTTATAATTATTAATTTATAAAAGATTTTTTTTAATAATAGATTTTTTTTAGTTGATATAATGGAAATATTTGACAAATTAGGTTATAAAAAATATACATGTAAAAAATGTGGTCATGATTTCTATTCTAAAGTTGAAAGGGATACATGTGGAGATGCTCCATGTGATGAATATGATTTTATTGGAAACCCTGCAACTGATAAACCATATGATTTATATGAAATCCAAAAAACTTTTAAAGAATTTTTAGAAAAGGAAGGTCATACACCTATACCTCGTTATCCAATTTTAGCTAAAAGATGGAGAGATGATGTATTTTTAGTTGGAGCTTCTATTTTCTGTTTCCAACCATGGATTACCTCAGGTATTGTAGAACCTCCTGCTAATCCTTTAGAAATAGCTCAACCTTCTATTAGATTAAATGATGTAGATAATGTTGGAAGAACTGGTAGACATATGACCTGTTTTACAATGGGTTCACATACTGTAATTAATAAACCAGATCATTTCATATATTGGGAAGATAGATGTATTGAGTTATGTCACAATTTCTTTGCAAGTATTGGAATTAATACAGATGAACTTACCTTTATTCCATCCTGGTGGGAAGGTGGAGGTAATGAAGGACCTTGTTATGAAGTTATGTGCAGAGGTGTAGAACTTGCTACACTTGTTTTCATGCAATATAAAACCTTAGCTAATGGTGAAAGAGAAGAAATCCCTATCAAGGTAGTGGATACTGGTTATGGTCTTGAACGTATTGCCTGGATTTCACAAGGAACTCCAACTGCATATGATGCATGTTTCGGACCTGTTATTGAAAAACTTAAAGAAATCACCGGCGTTGAACTTAATGAAGAAATATTGGGTGAAAGTGCTAGAATAGCAGGTTTAATGGATATTGAAGACTATGCTGATTTAAGGATGCTTAGACAGAAAGTTGCAGATAAATTGGGAATTAGTATAGAAGAACTTCTTAAATCCTCAGAACCTATGGAAGCAATTTATATTATTGCAGACCATACACGTTGTTTGGCATTTATGCTTGCTGATGGTATTATCCCTTCAAATGTTAAGGAAGGTTATCTTGCAAGACTTATCTTAAGAAGAACCATCAGGTATATGAATCAATTGAACATGAAGGAATCTTTATCTGATGTAATGAAAATACAACTTGACTTCCTGAAAGATTTCTATCCTGAAATTAGTAAATCTCAGGAACATATTATGAATATTATAGATCTTGAGGAAGAAAGATATGGTGTAACTATTGAAAAAGGTAAAAAAACAGTTAAAAGAACTATCAAAAACCTTAAAAAACAGGGAAAAACTGAAATGCCTTTGGAGACCTTAATCGATCTTTATGATGCTCAGGGTATGCCTCCTGAAACTGTTAAAGAACTTGCAGGAGATAACTTTAAAGTAGAAATTCCAGATAATTTCTTCACTATTGTAGCAGATAGACATGAAAAAGAAGAGGTAAAAGTTAAGGATGACTATGAATTCAATTATCCTGAAACTGACCTATTGTTCTATAAGGAATTTACTCAAAAGGACTTTGAAGCTGAGGTTTTAGGTGTTGAGGAAATTAAAGATAAACTTAATGTGGTCTTAAACCAAACTGTCTTCTATCCTGAAGGTGGAGGTCAACCAGCTGATGTTGGTATTTTAACCTGTGGCGGTAAGGATTATGAAGTGGATTATGCCCAGAAAATCAATAATGTTGTTTTCCATCAGATTAAAACCACTGGGGATGACGATTTAGACTCACTTAAAAGCGAACTTAAGTCTTTAGTTGGTAAATCCGTTAAAGGTAAAATTGACTGGAATAGAAGAATTTCCCTTGCAAGACATCATACAGCAACCCACCTTGTTGTGGCTGCAGCAAGGAAAGTTTTAGGTGATCATATTTGGCAAGCAGGTGCACAGAAAGGTGTTAAAAGATCCCGTATAGATTTATCACATTATAAACGTATATCCCAAGAGGAACTTGATGAGATTGAGAAACTTGCAAATTCTTATGTTATGGATAACATACCTCTTGAGATTAAATGGCTTACAAGGGATGAGGCTGATAAGGAATATGGTCTTAAATTATATCAAGGTGGTGTAGTACCAGGTAACAATATTCGTGTTGTAAAAGTTCCTGGTGTGGATGTACAAGCTTGTGCAGGTACTCATGTACCTAAGACAGGTGATGTTGGTATGATTAAAATCCATAAAACTGAAAGGGTTCAGGATGGAGTCGAAAGATTAGAATACTCTGCAGGTATTGCAGCTGTTGATTCTATTCAAGAGGAAAACGAGATTGTAAGGGAAAGTTCAAATACATTTAAAGTAACTCCAGAACAACTTCCAAAAACCTGTGAAAGATTCTTTACAGAGTGGAAACAATATAAAAATGAAATCTCAAGGCTTAAAGCAGAAATTGCTTCTTTAAAAATTAGTACTCTAGTAAATAATGTTGAGGAAGTAAATGGTCTTAGGGTTTTAAAGGAAGTTGTTGATGGGGATATTAAGGATCTTCAAAACATTGCAACAGATTTCACAGATAATGATAAAGCAGATGTTGTAATAATTGGAAACAATGATGGAAAAATAGTAGGTGCTGCATCTGGTAAAGCTATTGATGATGGTGTTAAAATCAATGCCATTATT
>JBJEIL010000147.1:0-5254 GCA_051876995.1 Methanobrevibacter sp.
GCGGAATTCTTCCATCATTTTTAACCTCTTGAGCTACAAATCTTACAAGTTTCTTACGGTTTTCTGGTGTATCATCCATATTGTCTTTCATATAGATTTCATAACCATAACCTCTAATTCTTGAACGCATTGCAATGTGCATTCCTTCAAGTACTTTAATGTTACCAGATGCTACAAGAACAAAGTCACATGGTACAGCTTGTGAACGAACCATTGCACCACTACTGTTTTCACTTTGACCAGTGATAGCGTAACGTTTTTCCTGCATTGCAGATAATAATTCTTGTTGAGTTTTCATACTCATGGTACCAATCTCATCAATGTATAAAACTCCTTTATTTGCCTTATGAATCATACCTGCTTCCACACGTTCATGTGCAGGAGTTCCAAGACCACCGGATTGATATGGATCGTGTCTTACATCCCCAAGAAGTGCACCTGCATGAGCACCAGTTGCATCCATAAATGGTGCAAATCTTCTATTACCATTATTTACAAGTAATTTAGGACCTGATGAATGAGATCTTGGTCTTATTTGAAGAGCTATTAGGAATATAAATGCAGCTGCAATAATAGCTTCAAGAAGTGCATGATAGTAGAATCCTAATGCTAAAACAGCTGCTACTGCAAACATTGTAATTAATGATTTTTTCTCTTCATAGATTTTTGAGGAGGATTTATTGCTTTTAACAATTTTAATACCTTCCCCAGCAGGAACTGTCCTAATTAATGGATTGTTTTGATCTTCTAGATTTGGATATACAAGTACATCTTGTAATACCTCTGGTGGTAAAAGCTCTGCCATACCTTTTGCAAGCATTGATTTACCTACACCAGGATCTCCAATTAGAAGAACATTTCTTCTTTGTTTAGCTGCTTTTTTAATTGTTTCAACAGCTTCCTCATGACCAATAACTTGGTCGATTAAAAGTGGTGGGATATCTACATCATTAGAACTGGTAATTGATTCATAATCAACCATTTGTCCTGCATAACTTTTCTCCTCTTCCTCATCATTAGGAGACTCAACAGTAACAGTTGCCTCTTCTTTGTTTTGAGGTTCAAGAATTGTGTCTTGGTTTTCATTATTTATAGATGTGTTATCTGAATTAACGGTTTTATCTTGAACATTAGAAAGACTTTCATCATTGCCTTTATATTCATCATTTTTATCATCTTTATTAGATGAATTATTTTCTAATTCCATAATAAACCTCATATAATTATTAAGTTAAATAATTGATTAATATTGTATAAAATTAATTCTAAACTAGAATTTTATGGTGTTTTATAACTTCTAATTAATCAAAATAATTTCAATAGACATTTTAAGTAAATATTAAATTTAATATTTATTTATACATCAACTAAAATAATTTAAGAAAATCTTTTAGTCTACCTATATAAACATACATTTTATAGTTTTGTAATTTCTATATAAAAAGATTATTGTTTTAATAAGTTTTTGTAATTAAAATATTACTAAAATTCTAGTTATTATATTCAAGATTTTGTACAATATAAAGTTTTCTTTCATCTCCATCATTAAAAATCATGTGAAATTAAATTTTTATATAGTTTACATAAAAAGAAAGAAAAAATAAGCTATTTTAATGATTAGATCCCACTTTAATCCATTAAATTAAAATAAAAATTTTAATAAAATATTTTTTAATATAGAAAAATCCAATATTGTAACTCAATATTATATATAATATATATTATATAAGGGAATCTATTAAAGACTCCAACATAACCAAAAAATTTAAAACATCAATAACATTGGCAGTATATTTAGAAAATCTTAGAGACAAAATCTATAGTAAATATATAGAACCCTTAAAAATTGAAATATAATAATATATAATAATTATAGAAATAAAATAAACTATATATAAATTGTATTAAATTCAAATTTAATTAAGTAGATAAAAATAATTAACTTATTTTATATACAAAAAATAAATTAGCTAGATTTTATATTTTTAATATTTGTCAATTTAAGGTAATTCTTATGGTTAAAGCATTAATGATTCAAGGAACATCTTCAAATGCAGGTAAAAGTCTATTTGTCACTGCACTATGTAGAATATATATGAAAAGAGGATATAAAGTGGCTCCATTCAAATCACAGAATATGTCACTTAATTCTTATACAACATCCGAAAATGGTGAAATGGCTATAGCACAGTATTTACAGTCAATAGCTGCAAAAGTTGAACCGGAAGTAGATATGAACCCCATACTTTTAAAACCAAAGGGTAACTTTACATCACAGGTTATTATACAAGGTAAAGTTATTGGAGATATGAATTTCTATGATTATCAACATCAATTTAAAGAGGAAGCTGTTAAAGCATACCATGAATCATATAAAAGACTTGCAAGTAAAAATGATATAATCTTTATTGAAGGTGCAGGTTCTCCTGCAGAGATTAATATGCGTAATGAAGATATTGCTAATATGGATGTTGCACATATGGCTAATGCAAATGTAATACTTGTTGCAGATATTGATCGTGGTGGTGTATTTGCATCTATTGCAGGTACATTTGCATTACTTGATGATAGGGATCTTTCACGTCTTAAGGCTGTAATTATTAATAAATTTAGTGGTAACTTAGATATTTTAAAACCCGGAATTGATAAAATTGAGAAAATCATAAATGCACCTGTTTTAGGAGTTGTTCCATATGATAAAAGTCTTAAATTACCTGAGGAAGATTCGCAATCCTTACAAGACCATGATTACTTTAAAGAAGAAGGTGAAAAAGATATTGTTATTGGAGTTATAAAGCTTCCAAAAATAGCTAACTTTACAGATATAGATCCTTTTGAGGTTGAAGAGGATACTAGTTTAAGAATGATATCTGTATATGACTCACCAGATGTACTTGATAATGTAGATGCAATCATTATTCCAGGTACACGTACATCTACAGAAGATGCAAAAGCGTTATATGATAATGGATTATATGACAAAATCATAGAACTTGCAGAAAAAATACCTGTAATTGGAATTTGTGGTGGTTATCAAATATTAGGTCAAGAATTAATCGATGAAAGTATGCAAGAATCACATCTTAAACATGTTAAAGGTTTGGGACTTTTAGATATTAAAACAGAATTTAAAAATCAGAAAAAAGCAGCATGTCAAACAAAAGCTATTATACCTTCTAATGATAAATTATTAGGACTTTCTAAAATTTTATTTAAAGATTTAGAAGGATGTGAAATTACAGGTTATGAACAACATGAAGGTACATCCGAGATTATAAATAATATTGAAACTCATCCATTATTTATAGTTAAAGAAGGTGTTGGAAACGAATTTGGTGGTAAATATGATGGTGCATGCTATAAAGGTTTAGTATGGGGAACTTATATCCACGGAATTTTCCACAACTACATTATAAGACGTAATTTCTTAAATTATATACGTTCTAAAAAAGGTCTTAAATTAGATACCAAAGGTATTGATCCATATGAAGATAGTCTAGATCAATCTATAGAACAACTTGCAAAACTTATAGAAGATAATGTTAATATGGACTATATTGATAAGCTAATATTTGGTGATGAGATTCAATAGTTTTATTTAATTATTAAAAATTAGAAATTTTCGAAAATTGATAAATTTAGAACAAAAATATTTATAAAAATCTTTGATTATATTTCTTAAGAATATCTTTTTTTATAATGATAACTAAATTTTTTTCCAAATAGGCGAAATATATGGAGATTAATTATAAGTATAACAATAAACCTTCATTATACATTTATTAAATTCTTTAGTTTTTGGTATTAATTAATGGATTTTAAAGTTTTTTTAGTTTTTTTATTTAAATTTATTAGATATTTAATGGAATTTAAAAGTATTTGATTATTAATATTGGTTTTAGTAAAATCTACCTCTTTATTATTTAATATTTTAATAATATCTTCTTTAGTGTCTTTTTTTATATTATTAATCTCCATATAATTTAGTATTATGTTAGCTAATTCATTTGCTTCTCTTTGGATTTTATGTAGTTTATTATCTTCAATATTTTCACTTATGAGATTACTTAATATAATTAATCTAGATTTTTCTATATTATTTCCCAAACATTTTTCTTTAATTAAACTAATTAATTTATTATTTAATTTTTGATATAATCCCATATTAATTATTGATTCTTTTCCTATTGAATATGGCATTATTATAAAGCTAAAAATTCCGCAAGTAACAAGAGCTACAGAAGTCCAGATAAGTTTTAATGGAAGTGCTAATTTAAGTGGAATATACATCAACGAAATTATTATAGAAAGTATTGATGTGAATGTAGATCTATAAAATCTGTTATCACTATTTAAAATTATTAAGTAGATTGTTATTATGATTATAATACCAAATACTAAATTTGAAGGTTTATATTTCATTAAATCAAAGATTATTATTGAACTTAAAAAAATTATTATCCCTAAAATTGTAGCTTTTATACGTGTCTTATATCTATTAAACAAATCATTTGTATATGGAAGGATTGCAGTGATAGATGTAAAATATAACCATTTAATATATGGAAGATTAAATAAGAATCCTATAGTTTGCCATAAACTCATTATTAATCCCATTTTAAGAGCAAAACTAAATTTTATTGAGTGTTTTGAAAACTCTAATTTTATAACTTGTTTATATATTTTTAGTGTATTATTTTTTCCTATTTGTTTATCTTCAAGCTTTTTCTTTTCAGGTTTTAAACTATTTTCTATAATTTTAATATTTAATAAAATCAGATACATTTCTTTAGTCTTAGTTTCTGGATAGTTAATCTTCTCTTTTTTAGTCAATTTATCTAAACTATCTTTTATATAATTTAAATCTTTTTTACTTAATTCAGTGTTTACAATTAATATATTTATGTACTCTAATGATTTAGCTATATTTAAAAAATTTTCTTGGTTTTTTCTTAAGATAAAATTATAATCTAAACTGTTGTATATATTCAAATAGAAATCATTGTTTATCTTAATATCATTTTTATTTATTTTCTTATTTTTAAGTTTTAAATCAATAATCTCATTAATTTCACATATTAAACTATTAATTGTTGTTTCTATTGTTTTGTATTGTTTTTTTCTATTTACAATTAGATTAAGTCCAACTATAAAAATAGCACCTATTAAAAGCAGAAATAACCTCATAGGCAATTCATTTATAGGTATTTGTCTTGAAAACATTAGAAAGTATGCAGTTAAATATCCAATATAG